>JAITWZ010000029.1 GCA_031284985.1 Mycoplasmataceae bacterium | reverse complement strand
ACCGTTTGTGCCATATTTATCTGTAAAGCTTACAAGTCCATTTTTCTTTTCACCATCAGAAGCTAATAGATAAAATGGTTTAACCATATCTTCGTCTAATTTAGCTGCTTCAGTTGGTCGTCCATCTGCACCTCGTTCATCTTTTTTAATGTCAGCAAACACCACACCAAAAGCATCAACAATTGTTCGAACATCGGTCTTATCATAACCCAAAATATCTGTTAAAAAATCAGTGCCGTGCTCAACAGCAACATCTGTTGGTATTGAAGCTTCATGTGTTTTCGAACCAACTAAACTAAAATAATTAATTTTGTGTGTCTCGTCTGTGTCATCATCCTCATATCTTTCATTGCTGGTAGAAGGGTCAACTAACGGGAACTTGTTTTTAGTGTTTGTAACAACCACATTGAATTCAAACGTTGACTGCATAGTTGTGTAATTATCATAAGATAACAATTGTTCGCTGTCATCTAATGAAGAGTCAGAAGATTTCACATGTAAAGCAATACTTACTTCATATGTATCACCACTAAAAATTTTTGTACCATCAAATGGTTTAACAGCGCGTGTGCCAATTTCTGCATCAAGATCTAAATATGAATAGTTAAATAAATCTTTAGCAGCAGCTTTTGTTAGTAAACGGTAAGCACTTCCTGATGCATCAAGATAGTTACCATCCTCGCCAACTATTTGAGTAGTGGTTTTTGAAAAATCTAAAGCATGACCAGAAGAATCATATTTAAGAATTCCATCTGTTTCAAATGGAGAAGTTTCAGTATCTGTAGATAAATATGTAAAAATGTTTACGTCTTCATTTAATATAAGATAATTATCAATGGTTTGTGAAAGTAGGTTTGCTTTAGCAGCAACAGCATTAAATTCACGATTAATTTCTCTAGAAGTCGTATGCAATGTATAAGCATGAGAACGAGGGAATAAAGTTGCCGAGCTACCTACTTTTGTATAGTCCTCAACACCATCCACATATTGATTAAAACTCTTGTTTTCCTCAGTTCCTTGATTAATAAAGTCGTTTTGTGCAGCAACAGCATATATAGCATCTTCACTATAATGATTTTGAATCAAAGTGCTTTCCATCATTGCTTCACGACTTTTATTAACATTTGTTCACTCAACTAAAACAATGTCATATAAAGCAGCTTTATCTTTTACTCATTTTGCAAGTGCTCCATATTTGTCAGCTTCAGATAAACCATCAGCATCAGCTTTTAGTTCTTCATCTGCATACTCTTTTTCAAAACCTGCTATATCACTATTAACACTAGCTTCGTGTTCAGTACCGCTAACAAGCGCTTCATAATTTTCAATAAATTGCTCAAATAAACTTTTAACAATTTCTGCATTATATATAGGTTCTTGAGTAGCATCGGCTTTTGCTTTTTTAGAACAAGAAGAAACAATAGGTGTGATGGCACCAATGGTGATTAAGCCAATACCTGACAATAATAAAATTCTCCTAAGTTTGAGTAACATACACTATTATTATACTATGACTTGTATTTTTGGTTTATGAACATGAAGTGTTAGAACTGGAATTGTGCTAACTAAACGCACTTAACTATATGACTAAATTTACAATATTTTGTTGTTTTAACTATATACGATTTGAGCGCCGCAACCCATTCCCCAAGATCTATCTCACCCAGTTGGTCTATTACCCTCACTCCATGGAACAACAATTGTTTGGTCAGTTTTTCAACTGTGAAAGGCGCTAATCCCAACAGTAGTGACACCGACAGGAATCTCAATCCGGCTTACACTATAGCAGTCAAGAAAGGCAGTAGGAAGAATTTCTGTAACACCACTTCCAATAACAACCGATAATAACCCTCGGCATGAATAGAAGGCCTCTCTACCAATTGAAGTCACGGTATCAGGGATAGTTATAGACTCTAAATAACCACTATTTTTAAATGCACCTTCACCTATCGTTTTTAAATTGCTCGGAAAAACTACTTCAGTAATAAATATAGCACGCATAGCAGGAATGTTTTCTCAAGTTGATGGGAAAGTTAATTTTCCTGAAAGCGACCAAGTCTACGAGATACTTCACTAAGCATTTCATATACCCTTCTTTAAAGTTAATATATCTTCTTTTGTAAGAGTGCTACCAATTTCTAAAGCATTGTATAAGTATAAGTCTTTATCTGGCACTACTAAGTTTTCATCTTTTGAGATGACGCGTGTTTTGCCAGTTAAGAACGAGTGATGAACATCTAAAATTACCATTGTTTTAGTGCCTTTCGAGTGTTTCAAGTGCAGCTACAACATCTTGAGCTTTACGTATTTGTGGACTCGGGTCTACGTCGCTTTGTCAATTGGTACCTTCAACATTAGGTTTCCCGCCGTTGTAATCAATTTCTTCTGTGGGTTCTTTAGGCTTGGAAGCGGTTCCACCGCAGCTACTTAAAATCGGTATAATACACACTGGAATCAGCAATGCGCTTGCTCAAAATAAATGTTTAACTTGCTTACTATACATACTACTATTATACAAATTTTTAAAGTATGTAAAGAAATTTTATGTCTAGTTAACACTTTAGTTTTGAGAAGATAATTTCTTATTTATTGTAATACTATAATATAATAGATTGGACATTTAAGTAATTGTGTTAAAATTATTAAAGTTTGTGATTGCTAGCATCTTATTTGTCATATCATTGATATTTGACTTATTTGAATTTGATGCATGAGTAATATTTATTCCAAGTATTGTAGGATATATATTAATAGGCTATGAGATCTACATTGAAACATGAAAAGACATTATGCAAAAACAGTTTTTTACTGAGCATACACTAATAGTAATCGCCACAATAGCTGCATACGTTTTAGTTTTTATTCCACCTACATATAGCGTTGAATTCCCAGAAGCTACAGCAATTGCACTATTTTATCAAATTGGTGAATATTTAAATGAACGTTCAATTGATCGCTCCAAACGTTCAATTGAAGGATTAATAAAACTTCAACCAACTAATATTAAAGTTCGTCACAAGGATAAATGAATAACTAGGAAGATCAATGATGTGAAGGTTGGTGAAACGATATTAGTTAACCCAGGTGATGTTATTCCTCTAGATGGAATAATTACAAAAGGTAGTACCAATATCAATACTGCCACTATTGATGGTGAATCTACTCCTATTCGTGCAATAAGAGATCAAGCGGTATTAAGTGGTTGTGCAAACATGCTCTCACCGATTGAAATTTCTGTTACACAAAATATTGCTAATTCCACATTAACTAAAATAACAAACTTAATGAAAAAATCGTTAAACTCAAAATCTAAGGCTGAATCGTTTATGGAAAAATTTGCTAAATTTTACACCCCGATTGCACTAGTTATTGCGTTATTAATTACTATAATTCCTCCACTGATAATTAGTTATAGTAGCATTGAAGTTTGACAAAAGTGACTTAATTCTGGAATCACTGTTTTAATTATTTCGTGTCCGTGTGCTTTAGTGTTATGCGTCCCTTTGGCTTTTTTTAATGGTCTTGGTGCTGCATCCAAATATGGCATATTAATTAAAGGTGGACAATATCTTGAAATTTTAGGAAAATTGGATACCATTGGGTTTGACAAAACAGGTACGTTAACTGAAGGCGTCTTTGATATTAATGAATTACATATTGTGAATAACAAATATACTAAAAATGAAGTAATTAAGATTGTAGCTTCAATGGAGGTTAATTCAAATCACCCAATTGCCCTTTCCATTGTTAACTCATATAAAAGAGCAGTTAAGGAAGATATGATTAACAATATCCAGGTAATTACTGGAAGTGGCATAATTGGAAAATACAAGGATAAGAGAGTAATTGTTGGTAGTCATGCCCTATTAGCAAAAAATAACATTAATAGTAAATCATGTGACTGTGACTTGACACATGTTTATATTGCTATTGGTAATGAATTTGTTGGTTATCTGGGGTTGGGTGATAAAATTAAACCAGGCGCTAAAGAATTAATAAAAGAATTAAAAAAACTGCAAATAAAAAATATTATCATGTTAACTGGTAATATTAAAAAGAATGCACAGTTAATTTCTAACCAGTTAGATATTAAGAAATATTTTTATGAATTATTGCCAAAAGATAAACTTGATATAATTAGTGAGTTTGAAGCTCAAGCACAGAAAGGCAAGTATGTATGTTTTTGTGGAGATGGTGTAAATGATGCACCATCTTTAGCACGAGCTGATGTCGGTATTGCTATGGGTAATATTGGTTCACAAGTATCAGTAGATGCAGCTGATTGTGTAATCACTGACGATAATTTACTAAAGATTATTAGTACCATAAGAATTGCTAAGAGAACTTTGTTCTGTTCAAAACTTAATATTGCTTTGTCTTTAGGGTTTAAAATATGTATTTTAGCTTTATCGCTAATTTCTAATATCTTATTCATCCCCATGATACTAGACATTGGTTTATGATTAGCAATATTTGCAGATGTTGGTGTTATGCTAATCACTATTACCATTACCACTCTACTTATGAATGAAAAAATTAATAGAAGAAAATTTGGTTATCATCTAAACAAAGTCTAACTTTCAAATAGTGTTTTTGTTTTAGTAATAATTGGTACCAAACTATTAGCTTCAAAAATAACATGATCTGTAACAGAACTAACTCGTGTGTCTGTAGAACCAATTGGTACTTCACTAGCTTTAAAAGTGGCAAGTTGATTTGTGGCATCAACATAACTAATTAAATCACTCTGGCTAACAGCAAAAGCATTAATTACAACAATTGGGTTTGATTTAATTTGGGATAAAATAAATTTCGGTGAGTTAGTACGAGCACCTAATGAGATATCGTTAATTTTAAGTCTTTTGAAACCTTGGTTAGCAGCAATACAAGCGAACTCTTTATTTTGATGATCCACAAATAATGCAGCAATATCTTCATCAGCTCCTGTATTTTTAACACCAGCAGCATTTTTACCAACCACAGATATTTGACTCAATGGATATTTGATTCCTCGTCCAGTAGTAGTAATAACACAGACATTCTTGTCTTCATCATTTTGATTTATAATTTGCGCTGAAACCACAGCATCATTTTCTTCTAGTTTCATTACCATACTTGATTTTGTTAATTTTGAAATACCTAAATCTTCAATTGTTGTACGTTTAACCATACATTTTTTAGAAGCGATTATTAACATGCGTGAATCACCAACATTGTTGTCGTAATTAAAGGCATTAATTATTTTTTCATCACTGTTAATATTAATGATAGAGTTAATGTGGACACCATTATCTTTTCAGCGAGTAGTTTCAATTTTATAAACTGGAATTGATACATAATTACCCTTAGATGTAATTAAAATCAATTTATGTCTTTGATTAGATTTGAATTGTGCTACAGGAATATCGCCCTCTTTAATTTTAAGTTCTTCAGGACTAGATAAGACAACAGATTTTGTGGGAACGTTTTTTAAATAACCATCCTTGGTGATTATTAAATAATTGTCACGATCTTCGATAATATCGTTTTGATCAATAACAGTTGTGGCATCTTCATTACTAAAAACTGATTTACGCGGTGTGTTAAATAATTTTTTAGAACTGCGCAATTTATTTTTAATGTAATTATTACGATATGTTTTATCGTTTGCGATAAGCTCGAATTCTCTTATTGCTTCAATTATTTGCTTTAATTCTTCTTGTAGTTCTGTTACGTCACTATTGGTTAGGCGATACAAACGTAATGTAACAATTGCCTCAGCTTGTACTTCTGTAAATAGTAATTTAGTGATTAATGCCTGCTTAGCACTAACTTTATCAGTGGATCTTCTAATTAGTGCAACAACCTCATCAATAATACTAATAGCCTTTATCAGGCCTTCAATAACTTCCTTACGTAATTTTGCTTTTGCTAAATCAAACTTAGCAGCATTAATTGTAACCTCAGTAATATGTTCAATAAATGCATCAAGTATAAACAAGATAGACATTGTATATGGTTTGTGGTCTTTAATAGCTGTTAAATTAATGGCATAAGATACTTGGGCTTGAGTGTTTTTAAATAAGAAATTTTTAACAAAATCAAAATTATCTGTTGATTTTAGATTTATACATATAGATACACCATTCTCATCAGACTCATCATGACAGTCAATAATATTTAAAGATTCATGCTGTTCTGCTAGATCTTGAATCTCATCAATTAGGTGTGCTTTATTTACTTCAAAAGGAATTTGAGTTATAAAAGCCTGTTTCTTACCAACCAAATCAATCTTTGCACGGATAACTATTTTTCCTTTTCCAGTTGCATAAGCATCATCTATTCCTTGTAAATTGTGGATAAATCCTCCTGTTGGAAAATCAGGACCAGGCATTAGATTCTTAATAGTTTCTAAATGACAATTTGGTGAGTCAATACGTGCAATGACAGCATCAAAGACCTCATTAGGATTAAATGGTGGAATATTAGTTGCATATCCTGCTGCTATTCCACTAGCACCATTAATTAATAAATTAGGTAGTAGTGATGGTAAAACAGCCGGTTCTACTTCACCACCATCATAGTTAGGAATTAGTGGTACGGTATTTTTTTTAATTCCTTCAACCATCATTTCTGCATATTGTGTTAAACGAGATTCGGTATAACGCATCGCTGCTGCACCATCTCCATCCAATGAACCGTTGCAACCTTGCATGTCAACAATGGTTAAGTTGTTTTTTCAATCCTGACTCATACGCACCATTGCTTCGTATATAGAACTATCACCATGTGGATGATACTTACCCATAATGTCACCAACTGATCTGGCAGATTTCTTGTGAGGGGTGTTGTGGAGAATCCCAAGATTAAACATACCATATATAATCCTACGTTGAACTGGTTTCAATCCATCTTTAACATTTGGTAATGCACGATCTTGAATAATGTATTTTGCGTATCGACCAAAACCTTCTGACATTACATCTTCGATAGTCTTTAAGTGAGTTTGTGATGTGTTTTTTATGTCAGCCATATAGTTAATATTATTATATAATTATGGTCAATATATTAGTAAAGCTGCATAAATTTAATAGGTTGTGCAAGTTAAAATACTAAGCATCAAAACCTCTAGGAGTCTAAATAATCTTGTCGTTGCAAAAGAATATATCACTATAAATCAATGATTAAAGTTCTACTGATTGTTATGCACTTCTCGTTATGTTGTGCAAGAATGTAAAAAACCTAAAATAGTTTTATTCAAGATATAAAAACCGGATAACTCGTTATAGTATTCTTTATTTTTAGATTTTGAATTTAATTTCTTGTATTTTATAATTTTTAATATAGCATGTATTTGTATACACAAGCCAATTATTGTAAGAATCAACATCAACGAAGAAACCAATGACACAATTATAGCTATTGTTTCTGATTTAGTTATTGTTTCTGATTTATATATTGACAAATTCAGTAGTGCAGATAATGATGATATAGTAAGAACGCGAAGGAAAAGATGAAAATAAAATATAAAAGCAAGCTCTCGTGTATTGCTTCTTTCTTGCTCAATCTCCTCTCTTTCTTGTTTGTTCGGCTTTTTTGTTATTTTTTTAGGCATTACTGTGCTCCATTTATTTTCTTAATGTGACTATAGTTTTTTATATTTTTTAAACAAATTAATATTCATAACTGCTTGTATATGTATATTATATACCTATTATATGAATGGTGTTAAATTTAGCCAACCTTATGTAGGTAGAAATAAACCTAAAATGCTTTTGTCATCCGAACTATAAAAACCACATAATTTGTTATAGTATTTCTTGTTTTTCTTTTTTGAATTTAGTTTTTTGTGTTTTGTAATTTTTAACATAGTATGTATCTGTATACATAAACCGATTGTTGTAAGGACAACCAGTAATGAGGAAAGCGACAACAAAATTATAAACAATGTTTTTGAATTGTTTATCATCAAACCGTTAAATATTATTACGGCAGGCAATACTGGTATAGCAAGAATACGAAGATAAAAATGAATATAAAATGTTAATGCATAATTTTGTGACTTGGTTTTTTCTTGCTCGATCGCCTCTCTTTCTTGTTTATTTAACTTTTTTCTTACCATATCAAATCATTCAAACTAATATAATTATATATTTAAAGTTAAATGATAATATATGTCATTGCCGTCTTTAAGATACTGCAGGTTTTTTATTTTCAAATTCAAGTATTAGTGCGTCATGTGTTCCGTAGTAGGATTTCCTGATACTAATCTGTTTAAATTTATTTTTTAAATAAAACTTGATAGCTGTGGTGTTTTTGGCACTAACTTCCACAATAATGTTGCGATTAGTTTCTTTTACTATGTCAATCATCTTCCCAGCTATACCTCGGCGTCTGTATGTTTTATCAACAAATAATTTTAAAATATCTATTTTATCGCTTACTGTATAGATTACATATGAAATAATTTTATTGTCACGATTATAGCCACCAACGATTTTAGTATTGACATCATCATGTAATGCTTTTAATTGAGCATAGGAATAATCATTACCGTAATCAAAGAATTTCTTTTCTTTAATAGCTATAGCTTTCAAATCAACAACTTTTATTGGTTTAAAACTAACGCTATGATCAAAGTAATTAACAGTTATATCATTCACAATGTTTTTATAAAATCCTCATTTCTTAGCAATCACCATAGCCTTATCAAATAGTTTAATATCTAGACCAGACATCGTGTGTGCATCAGCTTCTAACAAGACCTGCAAGTCAGTTTTACTAACTGCTGTTCAGAATGTGCGGTTGGGACAAACCATTTCGTTCCAATTTGATCGCGAAAATCTACCGATATTAAAACCGATAGGCATCTTATATTTAACACATAAATTGATTAATCTGTTTACCAAATTAAAAAAATGTTTGTCTTGTGTTTGGTAACGGTTAGTTCATTTATCAGGATGAGCAAAATAAGTTATCACCCCAGATTTAAAAGCTGCCTCAATATTCTCGTAATACATATCTAATAATTTTGGCGTTATACGATAGTCTGGCTTAACAAATTCTTCGTCGTTTTTAATCATCGCTGTCATGATTTGATCTCAAGGGACATTAATGTCTTTATCTAAAAAATCCGTATAGTAAAAGTGATTGCCAAGGATAGCGTAATCAAAAACTGGATTATATTGTACATCACTAAAAAATTTTCGATTGGTTTTAGGGAATTCTATTTCTGCCCCCACTTTGATTTCTATTCCATATTTTTTTGATTTAGTTAATAATTTATGCTTCCATTCAATAACAGTGTCAGTGTCAATCCGTCGGTCAAAAAAAGATGATGGAATACCTCATGGGTAATGTTCAACAAAAAACATTTTTGTTATCCCTACTTCATGGCAATAATTTAACATATAATCAACAGATGTGTTATCACGATCATTGACATCATGTATATGGTATATGCTAGTTAATTTCATTGATGTTATATTCCACATATTAATTATATGAATTAACTGGGTTAAGTATCTCCCAAACACGTTGTATTTATGTTAATATTTATAATATATATAGATGCATAAGTACGATAAATTAATCTTTATACTTGCCATATCCATAATTGTGTCTTTTGTTTTTGTGGCAGCTAGTGCTATATTAATAGTGTCATTAGGAAACCAAATAACTGACGCATACGTACTAACTTGAAATAAAACTTTATATGGCATTGTGTGCTATTATAGTTACTTGACAAATACTTTAATCTTTGTGGGGGCTATTATTGTTATTTGCTTCAGAAAGAACTTAAAGAAAATTTTTGAATTAGCATTTGCTGTAAGTATTTATAGTTTCTTGCTAACAATTATATATTGAACAGGAGTATGATCTACACCAGTCAATGACATAAATGAAGGTATATGGTATAGTATTATCGGTAGTATATTTTTACATGTTATACAACCAATTCAGTTTGTTTATATGTTTGTTTTAATGTGCATAAAATTAAAGTTTCAAATTCCTGCCCATATATGAAAGAATTTATATTTTTTAATTTATCCAGCTGCTTATTTTGGCTTGATTATCATTCTGAATTTTATCCCTATCCCCGAACATCCTAACGGTATCATCATCTATGGACCACCCACTAATTGGAATAGTTTAATTTCTGGAAATTTGTGAAATTTAATGTATATCCCACTTGGTGTTGTTGCTATATTATTTTTAATATATGCTTATCGCTATGTTAATAATCGCTGAATTGCCAAAAAAAATAAAAGATAACTTTTAAACTTATCTATTAGCATTATATATAATTTATATATGGATTATGTACAACCAATTTTAACAAACGACCCTAGTGTTATGTTTAGTATAGGTACCATTGATATTAAGTGGTATGGTTTTTTGATTGGTATGGCCTTTATTATTGTTATTACTATTGTCTGCATAAAAATATGAAAATGATACAAATTACCAATTGATCCCTTTTACTATTTCTGCTTACTAGCTATTCCTAGTTCAATCTTAGGAGCGAGAATAGGTTCTGTAATTATTGGACAGACACCATTTAATGAATTTTTAAAATTTACTGATAGTGAAGGTAATTTTGTCGGTTTAAGTGGGTTGTCGATTCAATATGGTGTTTTGTTCTGTGCATTAACTGCTGTAATTTATTTTGCTATTGTTTTGCGAAAACCAAAATATATGGTTCGCGATGTGTTTAGTAAACCAGAAACAGTTAAGCAAGTTTCTATATTGCTATACCTTGATGCAGCAGCTCCTGCTGTTTTATTGGGTCAGGCTATTGGTCGATGAGGAAACTATACTAACCAAGAATTATATGGACCTGAGGTTACTAATCCTAGTGACTTCTTTAAAAATTTATTTCCGTTAATGGAAAAAAATGGTACATGGTATGAGCCATGATTTTTTTATGAAAGTATGGCAAACTTTATTGCTTTTGCGTTAATTTTTTTCGTTATCGATAAATATGTTAAACAAAAAAAGGCAGGAGATTTGATATGCTTATATTTTGTATTCTATGGAATTATTAGATTGTGTCTTGAACCGATACGTCAAGGTGACTCATCTGATCAACCTGGAGTTGGACATACAGTTAATTTAACAACATCGATTTTATGAATAGTTGGTGGTATTGGTCTAATAGTTTTGAACCATTTAGTGTTAGTAAAATTACGAACAAAAAAACTATATTATATTAGTTGAAATGAAACGATCATATTCTTCATAAGAGTATTTACAGTTAAAATAAACTTTAAAGATTTTGATTTGAAAAACCTTAAAAAACTGTTCACTCTCAAGGATTTAAAAAATTCGGTTTACATCGCTAATAGGAACAAGTATAATAGAACCTCAGAGGAGATGTTGTATTACAGGGGGTTATAATTTATGCCATTAGAAACAATTGTTGTTAGCGAAGAAAATTTATATGATGTATTAATAATTGGATCAGGTCCTGCTGGTTTAAGTGCTGCAACTGTTTGTGCAAAAGCCGGCCATAAAACTGGTTTTGTTGAAAAATCGACACCTGGGGGCAAAGTAGTCACTTTAAAAACTGTTAATAATTACCCGCCACAAAACAATATTAGTGGTAGTGTTTTAGGACAAAATTTATTTAATGCAGCTCTAGCAGCTGGTGCTAAATATATTTTTGGTAATGTTATTAATGTAACCACTAAGTTAGGATATATAGTTATACAAGCACAAAATGGACAAACTTGATATTGTAAAACATGTATAGTCGCAACAGGAACAGAAAACGCTAAATTAAATGTTACTGGTGAAAACGACTATTTCCAGATGGGAATCAGCTATTGTATAGATTGTGATAAGTCCCTAACTAAAAATAAAACAGTAGTTGTAATTGGTGAACAGGCTGAAGCAGTTAATGGTGCACTAACTCTAAGTACAATTGCTAAAAAAACATATTTGCTATATCGCCAACAAGAGTATAACTTTAAGGGTGTAACAGTTGATTCATTAAAACAAAATGGTGTAGAATTGTTATTAGGTTGTGCACCTAATTCATTTAGTGGTGACAGCTTTAATCTAAGACAATTATATTTGTATGACCGTAATGGTAACTATACAAATATCAATGTTGATTTTGCATTTATTGAAATTGGTGATGTACCAGCAACTAGCTTTTTTAGTGATAAATCAATTTTAACAACTGATGGCAACATCTTTGTAAATGAACAAAAAGCTACAAAAATATTAGGAGTGTTTGCAATTGGTGATGTAATTAGAAGCAATAACAAAAGCATTGTTAATGCTATTAATGATGGAGAGATTGCAGCTAATGCGGCCATTGAATATATCAAAACTGAATTTATTAAACACCGTGGTGATATTAAAATTAGTTAAGTTTTTGTTTAAGTGCTGTTTGTAAATCCATACATAAATATAATGTTAATTTTTGAATTACTTCGTTTTGCTTCCTATTAAAGATTTTCACTTTATTGTTGAATTTAATGATTTGCTGTAAGATTATAATGAAATTTTTGTTGTTAAAGCTTTGTAATTGGTTACATGCTATTACATAATCATCCATAATATTATTTTTTTTATTTTTCTGTTGCTGGATTAGTTTTGCTAACTCTTCCTTACTTGTGCTAATATTATATTTTGTTATAATCTTAGCAAAATCAATTTTATCAAAGGCTTTAACGCTATAAGTTAAACTATTTAACTTTATTGGTAAAAAGAAATATACTAAAAAATTAATAGCACTAAACCCGATAGCAACACTTGTAATTATTAAGGTGATAACTGTTGTTTCCTTATCAATTAATATACTGATGATGCTAACAATGACAGCTGATGATAAAATTGTTAATCATTTTGTGGTATGTTTGTAAGATTTAAATAAGTAGTATTTAGCGTTTCTAATGATTAAGAATAAATATATTATTACAAATATATTTAAACCATTTATTACTGAACCAAATATTAACCCTAGCATTATTTATCAATTTTTTCCAAGTAGTTAGATAAAAATGTCATAGCTTCAAATGCTGCTCGTGAATAATTGTTTTCGTCACTACCTATTTCTTTTGTGGTAATATAGTTTTTGTCCAAGAATATCAGACAGATGTGAACATTGGTTTTTTCTACATATGTTGTTATACATATGTCAGCTTTGTTAACTTTTCTTAACGCCTGTAATGAAATTTCATAAATAATTGTCTTAACATCTTTATCTAGAGCAACTTCAAATAATGATTTGATTATTTCCTGGTTGTTAAGTACAAAACCCATAATAAATGCATCATTTGTATTTGCACATGATAACAAATTACTAACAAGTCCTGCTGTTCCGTGCTCACAGCAAATTATTTTTAAATTATGTTTTTTTAATACACTTATTGCTTTCTCTTGAACATGTAGCATTTTAATTACGTGTCGGCATAATTAGTGAAATATAGTTTTTGTTTTTATTATCAGTTATGTATATTGGACTAGAGGGATTATCGTAAGAAAATGTTACTTCACCACTATCGATGTTTTTTAATAAATTCAATAATGATGTGGCACTAAGGATAATAGTAGCTTCACGTTCGCTTTTTCCAACAATCCCAATTTCCTCATATGAATTACCTTTTTCAATATTTTGCCCACTTATTTTAATTTGGTTTTCGTTAACAATGATCTGAATAACATTGGTTTTATTGATTTCAGATGTAGAAATTAATAATGCTTTCTCTACAGAATTTATAAAATCTTTTTTATTAATTGTGAAATTTGTCGTTAAAGATTCTGTAGCTACACTAGTGATCTTAAGTGTGCTAGGGTATTCACCTTCTATTAATTTACTATTATATGTAATGTTATCGTTTTTCACTAGTATTCTATCGTTGTTGCCAATGTATAGGTCAACCATTTTGTTTTTTAGCTGTGCATTTAACAAACGAATTGACTCTTGATTGATAATAATACGAAAATTATCACCCTGATATTCATCAGAAATAGCAGCTAAATGAAATGTATCTGTACCAGTTGCTACAATTGTTCCTGGTTTTATTTTTGTATCTAGCAAAATACCTTCAAACATTTTACCGACATTAGAATTTTTATTGTTGGTAACTTTTAATAATTTGGTGGCAATTTGGTTAATAAATTCACTTTTAATTTGGGTGCGATTCTTGTTACTGACATCAAAATCATACCTTGGATAGTCATCTGGATTAGATAAATTGATATTTGAGGTGAATCTTCCAGATTTAATTCTAGCGACTTTCTCTTCAACTAAATCAATTGAGATTTCATCATTGTTGCTTTTTTCAATTAATTTAGTTATTAGTTCACCATTTATAAGCATTTTCTCTTCCTTAGCATTCATAGTGTTGTTCTTAGTGGTTGTTTTGATCGCTACGCTGTCGTTTGCTCCAATCAAATCTATTGTGTCATTGTTAACTATAAACAAAATATTACTTAAGATAGGATTCAGCCCTGAACTTTGAATAATGTTGTTTACTAAAAGTAAAGCATTTAATATGTCTTGTTTCTTAATGTTTATATTCATATTTATATTATATTATATTTGTTTTATATTATTAGTATGTAGGAAACCTCGGAAGTTTGCATAAGCTGGGAGGGGCGACAAAATAAAAAATTATTCATTTTCTTACTATTACTATACATATTATATAGTTTATATAATATAGATATAAGAAAATGGAAGGTCTTGCCGAGTTTCTCTTAAGTTTTATAAACTTTATATTTGAAGATGTACTTTTTACATTGTTCGCTTATGTCTTGACTTTTTTATATAAAATCCTAATCTGAGTCCCACTAAGTGTCATTAATTTATTAATTTATATGTTTAAATTTTTTGCCATGGGAGTAGCATCAGCGATATTCGAAACTCAAGGTGCTACAGCTACAAATGGGGCAGGTTGACTATTTACTAGTGCCTTAGGGAAAGTAGTGCTATTCGTCTTTACAATAGGATTGATGATGTTCTTTATAAACTTCTTATTAAGTTATTCACAAAAAACACAAATCGATTCATCAGGTAATCCAGTATCTGCACAAGTAAAAAGACTACAATACTTAAAATGACCGATGATTATGGTCTTTTTATTAATTCTTGGACCGTTTATTTTAATTTCAGCCGATGGAGTAATGAGTTTGGTTTTAGAGCGGTTGATTGGCGGACAACCTGATGGCTTTAGTCGGACAGATCTGTCAACCATCCCAACCACCATTAGCCAATTAGATGTAGTGCGGAGTGCTATTAATGAATTTTTATCATCTAATGTTACAGACCTTAATGACAAATTAGTAAATCACCAAGCAGCTCTTAACTATATAGAAAATTTAAGTCAGACTTTCTCATCTACCCTAACAGTGCAACAATTAGCTGATCTTAAAGCATATCTTGATAATGATGAATTATATTCTTTACTTACTACTAAAGGTTCAGCAGGTTCACTAGCTTCAGAAATTGACAAACTAGTTGAAGCAACAGAAAATGCATTATGGTATGTTCAAAACACCATGCAAGAGGATGTAGTAAATCTTAGTAAGGTGCTATATGAACTAAACCCAGGCGAATACATCACTCGTGACCAACAACAATTGTTGCAAATTCAAGTTGGTAATTTAGCAGAGCTTGATAACAATATGGCAATAATCCAACAACAACTAGGAAAAATGTATAACGGAACTTATTCAATATCAAAGAGTTATTCAATAGTTACTGAGTTACAATATAACTTACAAAAGTTTGTAACTGCTACAAACGCAGATTGGGGCAGTAAATTAGTTACGCTTGGTGAAAAAATTTCCCCTACGACCGTTGAAACAGAGTTACGAAGTGTCGCACAACAAATTTATAATGTGACCACTTCTTCAACTTCTCAAATAAACATTAATGTATATGCTGAAAAAAATGCCATTTTACATACAATTGTATATGGAGGTAATGGAACATCAGGATTTATGGTCTTTGCTAACACTACACCAAGTACAATGCAGAATGTTAACATTGTGGGCACAATTTACTCGGCAATTACAGGAGATCCAAATATCTCAAACTGAAACGCACAAAGAAATGATCACTTTGTTGATAATGCTAAACCACTACAATGAGTGTTTGGTGTCTTTTCAGTGTTTGGTATGATTTTAATTATCTATACATACACTACAGCAGCTATTAAACGTACATTTTATTTAATTAATTATTGAGTATTAGGTTTCATTTATTTAGCTAATGGTATCAATAACGAGCAAGCTGTTAAGCAATGAATGAACATGTTTATTGGTAAGTGATGGTGTATTTTTGTTCTATATTTATTATTTAATTTAGTTTCATTAATTTATCCAATAATTACACCAGTCATTGATGCAGGACTTGGTAATAATTCCCAATTTATGTATACCGACATTAACTTCATAGTTTCTATGGCTTTGCTATTCACATTAGAAAGTGCATATCAAGTAGTGTACCAAATCTGGAACAAGTATGAAGGATCATACGGAGCTGGTGAAGAGCAATTTCAAGCACAAAAATCTACTATTATGACTGAAGGTAAACAAACATTCAATAGTACTGTTGGTTACCTTAAAACAGCAGGAAAAATTGCCATTGCAGTTCCATCTGGTATTAAGAAAGTGGTTGTAGGTTCACATGAAACGGCAGAATGATGGCGAAAACTTAGTGATCAAAAAATGGATGATGGTAAGTCTACATTTGATGCAAAAAAATCACAAATATTCCAGACTGTCAACCCTAAAACAGGACAAGAAGAAACAGGTGAACAAGCAGCCCAACCAGGCGGTGCATATGATCAACAAGGTGTCGAACACAGTAAACCAGGTATTTTAAAACGTATGTGACGTGGTCTATTTGGTGGAGGTACAAACCCTGATTTATCTGTAAAACCTAGTAAAGAGGGCGAAACACTCACAACACAAAACCCTGGTACTTTCACAGGTTCAGATGCATACGACGGTGGAGATGACGGTGGTGCTGATGGTGGAGATGGTGATTAATTATTCTTATTTTTAATTGCTAAAAGCTCTTTATATTTATTTTTATAATCAACTAATTTCTGCTTTTCAATTTCAACTTTTTCTTTAGGAGCTTTAAGAATAAAGTTCTTATTACTTAAAATGTTTTCACTTCGTGTAATCTCTTCTTGTAACTGCTGCAATATTTTTTCATTATTAATTTTTTGTTCGTTCTCATCTTCAAAATCATTAAGAATATAAATTGTAAAAGTACCGATAACAGTAGCGATGTATTTTTGTTTAGTATCATGTTTTGCTAAAATACTAATATTTAGTAAATCAAGGTCTGCACTAAATAACTTGATGTTTTTGTTATTTGTATAGAAACTAATTTTTTTAACATTTTTAATACCATGCTTTATTCTGATTGATCGGATAGCTGAAACGATATTCATAAATGACTCAACAATCTTTAAATCCTGATTCTTACTACTAATTTGCTTAGGGAATGCTTCAAGCATAATACTTTTCTTATCACGGTATACATCTTGATAGATATATTCAGTAATAAAAGGCACAAAAGGATGAAGAACAACGAGTATGTTCTTATATAGTGCATAAATTACATTATTTTTTTCACTCTCTGGTATTACATTTTTAAGTTCAAGATACATATTACAAAAATCATTTCATACAAAATCAAAGATACTTTTTGTAGCTAGAATGAAATTGTATTTTTCAAAATGCTTGGTAAATGTTTTAAGAAAATTATTAAATTTATTAATAATTCATTTACTAACAGGGTGTAAAGATTCTCAAACAATTTTTTTGTTACAATTTTTATCAACTAAATTTGCACAATTCCAAATTTTATTTAAAAATGATCAATAATATTTTATCTGCTGTTGAGAAAACTTAATATCTTGGCCTGAAGATGGACAAGAAGATAGCAGGAATAATCGCAATGCATCAGCGCCATATTCTTCAATTACGTTCATCGGGTCAACAACATTTCCTAGAGATTTTGACATTTTTTGATTATTCTCATCTCTTACTAATCCATGTAAAATAACATTTTTTAGAGGGATAGAATGATCAATATAAGAACACTGGAACAGCATTCTTGCAACTCAAAAATAAATAATATCATGCCCTGTTACCAAAACATCAATAGGATAAAAATCACCTAAGTTTTTTGTTTTTGCATATTTTGTTAATGCTAATGGTCACAACCCTGAGCTAAACCATGTGTCCAATACATCAGTCTCTTTTATATACTCACTTTTATTTTTTGGTGGAGTTGTACCAACATATATTTCATTTGTTGTTTTATGATATCAAGCAGGAATAGTATGACCATATAATAAATGTCTACTGATACACCAATCCTGGATATTATTTAACCACATATCAAGTGTTTTCTTAAATCTATTAGGAAAAAAATTAACAGGATTCTTCTTATTTAGTAGGCGATATTGTTTAACAATCGGTTTCATTTTCACAAATCATTGCAGTGATAATAATGGTTCAATAACAACACCAGTTCTTTGACTAATACCAACATTGTTTTCATATTCTTCTGTTTTATAAACAAGTCCTCTCTCACTCATATCTGCAACAATAGCATCACGGGCTACAATTCTATCAATATTACTAAAATCAGCATATTTTGTCTTAGCATATTTATTTAATTTACCATTATTATCAATCACTGAATGATAATCTTTAATATTAAATTTTTGAGCTAAGGCATAATCATTAAAGTCATGAGCAGGCGTACATTTCATCACTCCTGTTCCAAAATTAATATCAATGTAGTGGTCTGACAAGATCTGCAAAACTTCGCCGTTAATAGGGTTGATAACATGTTTTCCAATGTATTTACTATATCTTTTATCATCAGGGTTGACAAATAAGTTAGTATCAACAAACATGGTTTCTGGTCGTGTTGTAGCAACAATTAAAAAGTTATCTGGTGATTCTTGTAAGAAATATTTAAAATAGTACATCTTAGATTTTGTAATTTTATATTCAACCTCAATATCAGATATTGCAGTTTGTAATTTAATATCTCAGTTAACTAATTTATTAGCACGGTAGATTAAACCATCCTTATACAACGCCACAAATTCTTTATATATCAAATCATAGATGTTTTTATCTAAAGTGAATGCTTCATGCTTATAAGACAGCGCAAAGCCCATTTTAGCCTCCTGACTATGTATGAAATCAGCTTGCTCAAGTGCCCATTTATTCAATTGTGTTAAAAATTCTTGGTCAGTTAAACTATGGCGAGGGATTTTTCGTTCCTTTAAAATCTTTTCAAACTTGGTTTGTGTAGCAATTCCTGCATGATCTGCCCCAGGAATCCATATTGTTCTAAAGCCCTGCAGCTTCTTATATCTAATGATTACATCTTGAATTGAAAAGTCAAGCGCATGCCCAATGTGTAAGTGCCCAGTTACGTTAGGGGGAGGTAAAACAATACTAAAGTTCTTTGTAGACTTACTTTTTTCTATAGGGTCGAATAGATGATTCTTAAGCCAGAAACTATACAATTCTTTTTCGACTAATTTACTTTCATATATATTTTTATACAGCACAAGTGTATTATAATATATATATAATGACTAAATTGGCTATTTCGGTCCTAGTTCCGTGTTATAATGGTGCTAAGTATATCAATCGTTGCTTCGACTCCATCTTAGGACAGAACTATGATCAAGAATTAATAAAAATTATTGTTATCAATGACGGCTCAACGGATAATTCACTAGAAATTCTAAAACAATATCAAGCATTACACCCTACTCGTATCAAAATTATTGATCAAGAGAACAAAGGTTTAGCTGTTACAAGAAATTTATTGGTGGATAGTGTTGATACTGAGTTTTTTATATTCTCTGATGTTGATGACTATTACTTACCTAATGCCTTTATGCATATTGTTAATGCTTCACAAAACGGTAAAAGTGACATCGTTACTAGTCGCACATATCGCATAGGTATCAACGGTAAGAAAAAAATATGGTGATTATCTTACTTTGTTAAAAAACACATGCAACCTATTCAATACATAAATTCTAACATGATATGAGTATGAAACACACTATATAAAACTTCTTTTTTTCGTTCAACAGGCTTCCGTTGAAAAAAAGACTGTAATTTATTCGAAGACACTTCAATGGGACACTTTGTTTATCCACTAGCTAAGCACTTTTCTTGCTGCAAGAAGTTTACTTACTGTTTTACTGAAAACTATAACTCAATGTCTAACGCACAGAGATTATGTAAAACAAATGACTTTGATTTCTTACAACAAGTAATTAAGCAATTCGATTGATTTATTTACACTTATAAAACTAGTTCAAAAAAGAACGGTAATGAAGATGTTTTTGAAGCTGTCATAAATAATGTTGTATATTTATATGCTATGTATTTAGCTGGTATGTTTTATGTAGTGCCACACCGTTTCTATTTACCATTCCGTAGAAAACTATCATTTAAAAAAGAAAAAAATTGACGCAAAGCAGCTTTATTGTTTGTCGCTTCATTAAATAAACATGGTATTGAGTTAAAAAAACCAACATGCTGATGAAAACGCATTAGTTACTTCCTAGAAACCAAGCACCGTTTCAATCCATATATAAAGTTATTAAGTTTTGAAAAGTAATTCCAATGTCTAAATACTTTGTATAATTTTACAAAGGACTACAATATCAACTTTGTAATTATTATGTTATTCAAGAATAAAAAATATTTTAATTCCTTATGTCTATTTATTTTCATAATTCCTATAACCACATTGAATAGTTGTCTGTTTACAGCTGATAATCGAACATTAGACAAGAATTATACTTGAACAATTTCAGCACCATTTCAAATGTTTTTTGTGACACAAAAAACTAATACACCCAATTCAACTAGCATGAACCCTGGCTACCTCCAGAAAGATAGTGAGTCAGAACGATTAAATATTATGGCTTACGTTCCCACCAATGGCAGTTCTTATGTTAAATTTAATTACCAATATTATGACACATCAATTTCCGTATGTGATTTTCAAAATCGTCTAGGAGCAGGACATATAAAAAATAGCGTGGATACAACAGTGCGTGTTTGATTTTTTAGTTATAATATTCCAGAGCTTGGTTGACTTGAAGAATTTAGTGGTATGACAGTAAACATAAGTATAAGAGAAATATCAGATGAGGAATTACAACAATATTTATAAATATTGCTGACATTACCTGTGTTGATGGCAAACCTGTAAATATTATCTTATCTATTTAAGCGAAGATATTGATGTCGTATAATGTTTATGTATGAGAAGAATTTCAAACAAATTACTAAACGGGTTCAGTGCATTGTTATTAGTCGGTGGAGTTAGCGCCTCTGTCTTGGTTGCTAATAAACAAAGTAACAGCACTACAAGTTTAATTAGAGAGACGGATGTAGATGGCAAGGGTCACACTTTTTCGGAACTTTTTTCAGAATTCGATAATGCAAATTTTTTTATAAGTAATGAAACCCTAAATTTTAGTGGTCAAAAAGAGTTTTCGAGCAAAAGATTCCAAGATGTAGAGTTGCTAGGGTATGAACAACTTATTCTAGAGAATAATATTAGTGCTACATATAACTTTTCATATAACCAAATTACAAGCGATGTAGTATTGTCTACTACACTAATTATTGAAAGCGATGAAATAGAAACCGATTCACTTTACGGCAAGGCTTTTATGACCGGTCAAAATGACATGGATGTTGTGTTTGATGTAGATGGAACAGATATTTTATTAAGTCAGATGGAGAGAGAGTTTTCTGACGCTGAAAATTGTGGCTGATTCTCTTGAATTGTAAAGGCTGTTGTGGCAGTTGTTGTAGTTGCGATAGTGGTTGTTGTTTTACCAATTATTATTCCAGTGCTCACGCCAATGATTGTCATAACTACAATTGCGATCGGAGTTATCCTATATAATGTTGTTGAAGACTCTATCGCTTGGTTTAATTATCAAAACAATAAAACATTGGCAGAAATTGATGGCTATATTAATGATCAAAACGACCGCTCTGATTGGAAAATTGGTGTAAGTAACATAGCTAAAAGTGGTTGTGGTCCAATCGCTGCATACAATGTTATGCATTCAGTTGGTAAACATCAATTATTCAGAGAAGTTATTCTAGAGTTTGAATTACTTGGGATGAATATAGCCCTTGCTTTGCTTGGTAGTTTGCCGTATTTTGAGACATACTTTGATGTTGCTCATAGTGTCACCACAACCAACTGTTGAGATTGGGATGCTGTGAAAAATAAAGTTGATTCATACAATGATTGTGTTTTCATTATTGGATATTGAAATGAAGGGCCTGAAAATATTGGTGCAGGAGCACATTATAATGCTATAAGCAAAGAGGCAATTTATGATTCTAATTATGAATTTATAAAATATTATAGATACACTATTTATAACAATGATTACGAAAACGGTTATGAGCAGGTATATTTTGATATGGATATGGTTTTTATACAGACGGTTACTGTGTCGGACCACTTTATTAATTTAACTGGCTATGTCATTCAACAACAGTAAGGGACTTTTTAATATTCTATTATTATTCGTTTTTATAATTCCTGTTTTCGTTTTAAGTAGTTGTCTGTTTACAGCTGATAATCGCACATTAGACAAGAATTATACTTGAACAATTTCAGCCCCATTTCAAATGTTTTTTGTAACACAAAAAACAAATCATCCAGACTACAACTTAGATCCAAACCCTGGTTATCTTAAAAAAGACAACGAATCAGAACAGCAACACATTAAGGCTTACGTTCCATCTAATGGGAGCTTTTATGTTAAATTTACTTATTTTTTTTATGATATCGCGACCCACATAGGCGGCTTCCAAAACTCTCTAGGCGCTGGACACATAAAAAATAGTGTAGACACAACCGCTATTGTTTGATTTGCAAATTATGATGTTATACCATCGCTTGGTTGACTTGAAAAATTTAGCGGCATGACAGTAAACATAAGTATAAGAGAAATATCAGATGAGGAATTACAACAGTACCTATAGTAATAGTAGATACTTTGTATAATTTTACAAAGGACTATAATATCAACTTTGTAATTTATTATGTTATTCAAGAATAAAAAATATTTTAATTTCTTATTTATAGTGTTTTTGTTTATTCAGGTAGTTTTTATATCGTGTATGTTCACATCTTGTTCTGGATCACTTTCAGATAGTCAAGTCTACAATCAATCTATTACCAAAGTTGTAGAGATAAGAACCACAAATAATAATGTTGATTACTCATATGCTTCTGGATGTTTTGTTGATAAAAACAGAATTGTTACAAACAAACATGTGGTTTATAATTCTACTACATCACAAAATTGATTACATGTTGAATACCGAAAATATAACGAAACAAATTACACAGAGGCTAACATAGAAAAAGTATATTCTAATGTAGATTTAGCTACTTTATCGGTCACAGTTGAAAACTCATACTTTAAAATTAATAAAGAAAGCAATGTTGCCGATTATTGTTATTCTATAGGGAATCCAAATAATTTGGGACTAAGCTTTAACAGTGGAATTATTAGTGCTTTTTCAAATATTACTGTTGATGGGTTTACAAATAAAATGATTCAAACAAACATTCCATTAAATCACGGTAATAGTGGTGGAGCACTAATAAATAATAAAGGACAACTAATTGGTATAACCACTTTGAGATTAAAGGATATAAATGCTGATTTACTACAGGGTTTATCATACTCAATTCCAGTGAGTATATTTAGGTTGAATTAATACTTTTCTAGCTTAAATATAATATTTATATAAGAGAAAATACAATGCGTGAAATAATACCTTTTTCAATCCGTGAATTTAAAAAAAGAATTGGCAAGTATAATTTTGTCAGGAAATTAAAAAACCCTTCCAGAGAAACAATCGCTCAACTCATAAAGAATGATGAATATATGGAGGATTTTAATTTTTCAGATGTCATTGTAGGGTATTACAAACTTCCAAAAGAACTTTTTTATAAAAATCCATACGCAACTTATACAGAGGAAGATATGCGTATGTATTTCGATGACATATATTTTTTATGCACAAAAAAGAATAAAAATTCTAAGGATATAACTTGATGACATCATTGGGGTAAAAAACTAACATATTATGATAACTATAGTGATTCGTTATTCGATTACTGATTTGGATCTCGAGATTATATGCCAATATTTAGAAACTTGCCGAATAATGGATTTAAGGCTAAAAAATAGACTGATTTATAACTCAAATATAATATTTATATATGAGCAAAATAATACCATTTCCAATTAGTGAGTTCAAAAAGAGAATAGCTAAATATAATTTTGTTAAGGAATTAAAAATTCCTTCAAAAAAAACCCTATCAAAGCATATTCCTCATATTGATTATTTTGAAGATTTTAATCCCTCTGATATCATCGTTGGGTATTATAAACTTCCGGTAAAACTTTTTTACATAAAATTTCCATATCCAAATTGCACAGAAGAAGATATATGCAAGGATTACGACGACATTTATTTTTTATGTACGAAAAAGACTAAAAACTCCACACATATAAATTGATGTCTCCCATGGGGTAAGCAATTTAGTCATATGGATGGCTACAGTGATTCATTATTTGATTACTTCTTTTATCTCGATGACTACATGCCAATATTTAGAAATTTGCCTAATAACGGTTTTAGATTTAATGACCACAAAACCCGGATTAATTCTACTGTGAAACACAATGCTCGTATAAGGCAAAAATATGATGGGAAAAGCAAAACCCTTTCAATTTGTGAATTTAAGAAAAGATTAGGTAAATACAATTTTGTAAAGAAATTAAAAAACCCTTCTAGAGAAACAATCGCTCAACTCATAAAGAATGATGAATATATGGAGGATTTTAATTTTTCAGATGTCATTGTAGGGTATTACAAACTTCCTGCTAATCTTTTTTATAAGCCAAACGATACATTTACTAGAGCAGAGATGAAAAAGTATT
>JAITWZ010000005.1 GCA_031284985.1 Mycoplasmataceae bacterium | reverse complement strand
ATAAATAGTACCATCAAATTGGAATTTTTACGTTACACTAATACTCCAACCATTAATGTAAAAATTAAAGAAGACACTACTAAATATACATCAGGCAGACCAACAGACTTGCCTTTTTCGCGTAAGAATACTGGTCATGGTGGTAGAAATTTTCAGTATGGTCAGAGTCTAAATCTTAACTATAACAATGATATGTACCACCCATGACAGAATCAATTCAAAAATTTTGTGACAGATTATCCCGGGTTCACCTATTCATTTTTACCATATAGCTGGAGTAATTTAGCACAACAAACTTTTATAGAGACATTCACTTACGATTATATAGATGAAGCGAATTTCAATTATAGACCAAGCGGTAATGGTGGCTTTGATAATATTGTTATCGGTTATAGTATCCGCCATAGCTATGCCGATCCAACAAATGGCGGAGACCTCTTCGGAGAAGGCACCACTGACGGAAATAGTTTTCGCCTTGCTAATGTTTCTGCAAAAAATCAATACAATGACTATATGACACAATATCCTAATTTGGAAGATGCGCCACAAAGTGTTCTTACAATTATTGATTCACTAAAACAACAATTGAAAGAATCCCTTTCTCGATTAATACCTATAAATAATTTAGGAGATGCAGCAGACAAGACATATCCTAATTTGGTTTTTAATGAATCTGATAAGACTTGTTCATTCTACTACAATGGTGAAACGCTTGATACATATATGGAGAATACGTTGTTGACTACCTACAACGCATCAGCATTACCACACCCGGACGAAAATATTCAATTTCGTCAGCCATACGCGGTTGCCCGAAATGTATATTATAATGACGATGAAGAAGGATATTTTGAATTTCCCCATAGATTTTATAAAAGTAATGCTGCTGATGCCACTCCTTACAAATTAACTAAAATTATTGGTCCATCAGGTGAAAAAACAGGTAATACACTTGATAATTTAACATCATCAATTTATACTCGTTGAGGAAGAAGGTTGATAATTCCTGAGGGTGTTAAAGAAATTGTTGGTCGACCATTCGGTTGAAAGCCTAGTGATTTCCAATGGCAAAATATGTATCACAACAAACGTACTTATAAACGTACGCAGTATGGTGGTTCTGACTATGTCGCTAATACATTAAGTCCAAGAAAATTATATTATTATCGTAACCAAGGTTCAAACTACCAAAATTACAACCAATGATGATTTACTGAACCACTTGATCTTTATAGTGGTACTCTTGCACATGATAATAGTGACCCAGCTGGACATGAGGTCAGACGAGCAACAGATTTTGCTAAATTGTATGGTGCACCAACAGCTGAGCTTGCCTTACCAAAATCTTTAACAAAAATTGGTGATTATGCATTTGCCAATATTTTTAACCCTGGTATGCCAGCAAGTTTAAATGATACAATTCATCAAATTAGCGATAAATATATTTTTGAACCTTACTACTTCAACAACATATACTGAGATATTGATAACCTTAATAACTTAACAATATCAGACACTGCTTTCGCTAATTACAAAGATTATTCTAGTGGTGAAAAAGATTATGGAAATGGTACAGGAAATATACAAATTCGTCTTACTACAAATACAGGGCTTGAGCGAATCAGTATTTCTGATCTTAAATTTGGTGTAAATGACATTTCGATTTGGGGGCCATATGCGAACATTATTTAAAAGTAAAAAATTTCTCTTCATTTCATTGATTGCATCATCTGCTCTTTTATTTCCGCTAGCTAGTTGTTCAACAATTACCCATTCCAAGACATATGAATTTGATAGACAGAAATACGTTATTCTTGATGAAGAATATTTAAGTTTTGAAATTAATGATGACGATGATGCAGTAATTACAGGTGTGCTTACGCAATTTTTGGACTCACGAAATAAATATAGTTTATCAATACCAGATTCTTACAAAGCACACGTTGTTACAGGTATTGCTGATGAAGCTTTTAAAGGTTATTCATCTATTTATAACTTCGTGGTAATTCCAGAATCAGTTACTAGTATTGGAGCATCCGCTTTTGCTGATTGTGTGAATATCAAAAGTTTTGAAGTTCAAGGTCCAGCTCGCATAGGTGAACTTGCCTTTTCAAATTGCATTGGATTAGAACAACTAACTTTCGCTAATGACCGTATTACATTTCCACAATCAATTACTGAAGGAGATGCGTGAATCAACACCATTACCACAACCTGTGGTGCATCTCCAGACACGGGTGTTTTAATTAAAAATATGCCAAACACTAATGTGGGAATTTTTTTACGTATTATGGTCGACAATACCACGGTTGTTCCTGACTCTGCTTTTGAATGATGTGAGAGACTAGCTAAAGTTGAATTTGCTTACGGTATCACGATGATTGGCTATAAGACATTTAAAGATTGTCATAATTTGAATTATCTAACGATTTTATATTTACCTGAATCAATTGCCACTATTAAATCTTATGCTTTTTATAATTGTTTAAGTATTCCACGAATTAGAATGAGTAAATTTGTTAATAGGGTGGAAGAATACACATTTTATAACTGTAAAAAATTGACAAATATTAATTTAGGTCTAATTGAATATATTGGTGATTATGCTTTCTATCAATGTATGGCTCTAGCCACTTCTGGATATGACACCGACCCTGAATCTTCAACAACTACCTTATTTAGTATTTTCAAAGCTAAAACTATTGGTAAATATGCCTTTTATAATTGTGCGTTTCAAGCCCCTAAATATTCTGAAGAATTAACAAAAATTGGTGATTATGCTTTTTTTGGTGTTAAAAATTTAGACTACTGAGATATTACTAATATTAACGGTGTTGGTGCTAAAACATTTGATTCATCTGGTATAAAAACATTTGACATTGATATTAATTCTTCATCAACAAGCTTACAATTTTTAAAAACATCGACTTTTAATCCTGGTACGACTTTTAATTTATATTCAAAGACTCCAAATACAAGAATTCCTGCAAACGCCTTTGAAAATATTAAGGGCGTTACTAATATTGTTATTGGTAACAACATCACTAGTATTGGAGCAAACGCATTTAAGAATTGCCGTGACTTGACTTATTTTAATATCCCAAACTCAGTTACAACAATAGGCCTTTCAATATTCGCAAATTGTGCAAATTTACGAAAAATATATATTAGTTCAAATAAACCAGAGATTGTTACTTCAGCCAATCTTACTCAAGGGTTAACAAATGTTGAACTAACAATTGATGCTCCGTCTGTTGTTAGCCAAGCCTTTCGTAATGATACTGCTGTTAAAAAAATAATTTTTACTGATAGAGTTGTATCATTCGGTGATTATGCTTTTAAGGGTTCTGGTTTGAGAGAAATATATATTCATGACCAAGTTAATACTTGAGGTATTGATACTTTTGCTGATCTTACCAACGCTGTTTTTGAATTAAACTTACAAAATCCTTCACTTATTCCCAAAAGAGCATTTCAAAATGCACCATTGGCAGCAACTGTACACATACCTTATACAGTAGAAGTGGTTGGTGAAAATGCATTTTTTAATGCATCAGTCACAAGTTTTGCACTTAAAGATACAATGAACATTGATGATGATTCTTCAAGAATTTGAAAAATGGAAGATTATGCTTTTTCAGGAACAAATTGTGAATCGTTTACTGTTCCAACACAAGTTACACATTTAGGAAAATATGTATTTTCTAATTCAACACGACTTACTACATTTAATTTCGGTTGATTAGATACTGAAAAGCATGTGAAAAATGGTGATATTAGTCCGGTTTCATTAGCTAATATATTATCACCAGATAGTCCAGTTTTGTACCAAACAACAGTTAAATTACCAGCTGGTACAGACCCATCTAACCCACTAGGTTCTGGCGTTAATTTACAAACTTATACCTTAAATGCCGATAATGGTAAAATTGTTCGAGCGGTTGCAAAAAAAGATCTTAAATGATACGAGATATATTTTGTTGGTATTGATATTTCTTATAGAGCTCGATATTTGCGTGATGAAACTGTTAAGTCATTGATATTAGCGATGGGAATCGACATCTACGCAGTGCGTACTGGATATTGGCGATTTGAATCGAATAATTATGACCTAGTTACTAATACTACGCTTCCTTCTTCCGCCACAAATCCTGCAGGTTATCAATTTTGTGTTAGCTCAGCTAAGTATTATGATTTTGCTATTGCCGATATAGACTTTCATGGTCGACATCTTAATTACGGCGGGATCTATTAACATGAAAAGACTTCTGATAAACATTATTGCATGAATTTGCGCTATTCCAACATTAGGAACAATTATATTTGTTGTGACCTTGCCATTTACTTTAACACTATTTGGAAGTAATTTGTTACCAGAACCTGATATAGAACCAGCATGTATTTTACAATCAACTGCTACTACACTAAAACAAGATGTCAATGATGCTCATTTTACCTTAAAAAAAGCGGTTGATCCTTCCAAAATCAGATGATCAGTTTCCCCACAAGTTATTCAACCAGTAACATTTGTAACTAGTTCAACAACTCCTTTTGAAGCCACTTTAGTGCTAAATCCTGGACTTGAATGTGCTGCAGCATTATATACAATTGTTGCTAGATATGAAGAAATCAATTATATAACAAAAGTCTACGTAGAACCTTTTATAGTTACACCAGCTAACCAAATTACAATTTCTGGTTTATCGTTTGTTACACCAACTACTACTCCAACAACTTATCAAGCAGAATCACTTGGTGCACAAATTTCTGCATGTCTATGATATTTGGTACCAGATCCTACTTCTCCAAGTTCAATGGAAAATATTGATGGAATTCAAATTGATAATGATGACAATAATGTTAATGGTATCTTAAGTGTTGATTGAGATGTTGTACGACCAAAGTTATTAAATGACAGAAATTATGCACCGCGTGTTGTTATTCATTGCTTTAAAAACGGTTATGCTTTAAGTAACGAAATAATAGTTTCAATATCATTAAATTAATTTAGTTTGATATAGACATGTCTCTTATTCTATTAATATAAAATTAATCTTGGACTTTTGTTACCACTCTTTTTTGTCCAACATAATCTACCTTTGCAGATGATAATAATTGCTTGCAAATGTATTTTGGCAACTCAAATGTAGTAATAAATTCTTTATTAGGAATAAACATTGCTAAATTGCTATCAATCTTGATGATTCGTCGGTCATTTTTATTCTGCAACTGATTTTCATGAATATAGTTTCAAACTTTTTTAATAGCATCAGGTCGTGTTAAAACATCAGTTCCTACAATATGTGCAATTTTAGTTGATGGCACAGCTAATGGATTAAAACAGTGCTTTTGACTATAAATTTGTTGACTAGGAGCAACCACAACAGTTGGTTCATCAAAGACGATTGGCTTAGTTAAGTTCTTATTAGCTATATCTTTAATCATAATTACTCTGTTTGGCTTAGGATGTTTCTTAAATATTCTTGTTCATGTACCTTCTTTCTTAGGTTTAGATTTCTTGTTAACAATTGGTTCTGGAGCTTTTGTCTTGGCAGCAACCTTAATTGGTTCTTCTTTCTTTGGTTTAGGATGCTTCTTGAACATTCTTGCTCATATACCTTCTTTTTTAGGTTTGGATTTCTTGTTAACAATTGGTTCTGGAGCTTTTGTCTTGACAGCAACCTTGATTGGTTCTGCTTTCTTTGGTTTAGGATGTTTCTTAAACATTCTTGTTCATATACCTTCTTTTTTAGGTTTAGCCTTCTTGTCAATAATTGGTTCTGGAACTTTTGTCTTGGCAGCAGCCTTGATTGGTTCTTCTTTCTTTGGCTTAGGGTGCTTCTTGAACATTCTTGCTCATATACCTTCTTTCTTAGGTTTAGATTTTTTGTTAACAATTGGTTCTGGAACTTTCGACTTGGCAGCAACCTTGATTGGTTCTGCTTTCTTTGGTTTAGGATGCTTCTTGAACATTCTTGCTCATATACCTTCTTTTTTAGGTTTAGCCTTCTTGTCAACAATAGCAGGTGCAATAACCTTACCCTTAGCTCCAGCCTTGATTGGTTCTTCCTTCTTTGTTTTAGGGTGCTTCTTGAACATTCTTGCTCAAATGCTTTCTTTTTTAGGTTTAACCTTTTTGTCAACAACAGCAGGTGCAATAACCTTACCCTTAGCTCCAACCTTGATTGGTTCTTCTTTCTTTGGCTTAGGATGCTTCTTGAACATTCTTGCTCATATACCTTCTTTTTTAGGTTTAGCCTTTTTGTCAACAGCAGTTCCTTTTGTCTTGGCAGCAACCTTGATTGGTTCTTCTTTCTTTGGCTTAGGATGCTTCTTGAACATTCTTGCTCATATACCTTCTTTTTTAGGTTTAGCCTTCTTGTCAACAATAGTAGGTGCAATAACCTTACCCTTAGCTCCAGCTTTAACTGGTTCTTCCTTCTTTGGTTTAGGATGTTTCTTGAACATTCTTGCTCAGATGCTCTCTTTCTTAGACTTGGTATCCTTTTCAACAACAGCAGGTGCAACAACCTTGCCCTTACCCTTAGCTCCAGCTTTAACTGGTTCTTCCTTCTTTGGTTTAGGATGTTTCTTGAACATTCTTGCTCAGATGCTCTCTTTCTTAGACTTGGTATCCTTTTCAACAATAACAGGTGCAATAACCTTACCTTTAGCTCCAGCTTTTTTAATTGGCTCGTCCTTTTTAACTGATTCTTCTTTCTCTGATTTAGGATGTTTCTTGAACATTCTTGCTCACATACCTTCTTTTTTACCCTTAGATTCCTTCTTATCTTCAACAGGTTCTGGGGTTTTATCTTTAGCTTTGACTTTTGGTTCTTCTTTCTCTTCAACAACAGCAGGTACTTTACTTGGATCTTTTCTACTGTCTACATATACTAGAATAGATGACACCACATTTACTGGTAATATTAAGAAAAATAAACAGCATGACCATACCAAGAATTTTGTTTGTTTTCGTTCATTGTTACGACTGCTGATTACTAAATAGAATACTAGTGCACTAGCCCAGAAGACTAATCCTGCTCCAATACTTGCACCAGCAAATATGTAACCATTATCAGGCGCCATATTAATGGTCTTACAGAACAATTTGTTTAAATCAGCAAATAGCGATAGGTTGTCGATAAAAAATATTGGTAAGCCTAATGCACCAGCAGCTACAAACATTATTATTCCAAGGAATAGTAATGATAATATCGCAAACCAACTAAAGCTCATCCATCTAGCAAGCTTGTTTTGTGTATCACGTTTTTTGTGGCCAATAAATATTCAAGCTGCTACGATTGTATTTATTGGTGAAAATATGAAACTACCAATAGCTGATGTCAATAGCAGAGGAAGATGTCTTTTTCCATCATAGCATTTGCAAACTTTAATGAAAAACAACCATGATGCTGTTCAAAATCCAACTGCAAGCAAAATATTAGCAGGAATGAATATCATAAGTGAATCAATGCCTGTAAGGTTTTTGAAAGAAATTCGTCATGCTTCAAAATACATGATGTTGTTAAATGTTGGAATATTAATATTTAATACGTACAAGAAACTGAAGATTGTTACAACCATCAATATAATTGTGGTGAACGCTAATCAGAAAAAACTTACTCATTTTGGTAGAATATACCCCAGAACTGATTTAGTGTTTTTAGCTTCGTTTTCACCTGGTTTATGCTTTTTATGTCGTCCACTAACATATACCAATGTGGCATTCAATACATTTATTGGCGACAATATAACACTAAAGATACATGATACCACCAACATTTTGCGATGTTTTCTACCATCAGTACATCGACAAATTTTTAAGAAGAATAGTAGTGTACATATTCAGCACGCAACCGCAAAAGAAATGCTCACGCTAATCGATAAAGCAGTATTATGGAAATTAATTAAATCCCCAAAACCTTTATTTCAGGCGTTGTAATAACCTAAATTGTTAACGTATATTGTATCAAAGCCCACTAAACCAAATACATTGAACGAAATCACAACAGTGGTGAATATAGTAACCAAAATAAATCAACCAAAGCTAATCCACTTAGCTGGAACACTTTGTACAGGATCTTTAATTCTTGGTCTTCGTGCACTACAAGTTATGAAGATTGCGGCAATAATATTAATTGGCGAAAATAAGAAACTGAAAAAACATGACATTACTAGTAAAGTAACGTGATGCTTACCGTCTTTACAATGTGAAATCTTTCTGTAGAAAAATATTGATGATAATCAAACAAAAACTGTCACCAATATGTTTGCAGCAATGAAGACTGGTAAAAAGTCAAAACCAATCATACTAACAAGTATAGTATTTAGAGAATCGAAATAATTTAGGTTATGGATGAATGGAATGTTTACACGTAAAACTCCTAGTACATCAAAAATGATTATTCCAATCAATGAGAAACTTGTAAGGGCAAATCAGGTAAAACTAATTCATTTTGCAGCACAACTTTGGCAAGGTAAACGTCGGAAGGTACGTAGGGCATGCGCATCATTAGGAGTTGGTTTACCAGTCAAGAATATGAGGGCAGCAATTAAATTAAATAATCCTCCAAATAAAATTGCCATGATACACAAGATGACGTGTCTCTTAGCTGTTTTGTGAGCTTTTCAAAATAATACGAAAAACAAAACTGCTACACCAATCATAATTCCAAATAGGCTACAACCTCCAATTGTTATAACTACACGTAACCCTTTATACATCTCAACCATGTCAAGTAAAGACTTATCAAGTTCAATTTTTCCATCCTCTGAGGCAAATGATACTAAATAATTAACCCAAAAATCTAATGATAAAACTAGTGAAATCCCAAGAAGTCCAATGATAATTGAAAAAATCATACCAACCAAACTTAAAGTACTAGCGGTTCAACGTGTGGCTTTGATTGGTTTGTCAAATGTCATACTAATATTATATATTATAGTATGTGCAGGCACCATAGGCAATGGTGTTGCTTGCTCACTGAGTTTTATGGTTTTATATCTTTTTTATCAAGTTGTGGATTTGCCCCCAATTTTTCCTAATCACTATTTTAATGTCGCTATTGTATAATATTTATGAGAGGTATAAGTGTGATTTCAAAGATAGTAGTGTATGGCGTTAAGGGGTGTGTGCGATGCACAAAGGTCCTTAAATTTTTGGATGAACATGATTTATCATATGTTTTTAAAAATCTTAGTAAAGAACACTTCACTGTGCAAGAAATTAGTGATATTTTATGGTTGACTGACAATGGTTTTGAAGACCTTGTAACCAACAAATCAGCAGCTTATGCTCAAATGCCAGTCCCTTTTGAAGACATGGCTTACAAAGATGCTATTGCCTTTGTTATTGAGCACCAACAAATTACCCATCGTCCAATTATCATTCAATATTTCAACAATAAACCATTGCGACTGTTGATTGGTTATAACGCAAATGATATAAAAGTACTATTACGTAATGATGACGAGAAATATTTTGGTCATTCACCTTGTAGTTTCCACACTGACCACTGTCATGTGGAAATTCCGACTGTGGTTAGCGAAAAATGCGGGCATGACAAAGAATAGTTATATATTTTTTAGTATTTGTACATTCGGAATACTACCATTAATCGTTAATAAAAAAGCCAAATTACGGGCAAATAACGTTAATCAGCATCTAACATATTCTTCAATTGTTGATTTTGATATTAACCAGTTTTTTAATTTTTTAGGTAATAAAATAAATATTATTAGTTGTAGTGCAACATTAAATACATTGACAGTAGCTGTTAGAAATCCACTTAATATTACACCACAAGTGCTCACTACTTTTAAGATTAGAGGTTTTAGCAAATCAGTAGACAATAAATTCATTTTTATTTTTGGCAACAATGCTTTGACCATCAAAAGTAAGTTAGATAACTTACTGAAATAATATAATAAAATATATATGCGCTTGTAGCTCAGTGGATAGAGCACATGCCTTCTAAGCCTGGGGTCGGAGGTTCGAATCCTCCCAAGCGCGCCATAATAATATTAATTTTTCTTTAAAATAGTTATTTAACGCTATTTATTTCTTATGGAGATATTGCTAAAAATTTAATTTTTTGTGACTTAAATATATAATATTTATGTGTGTTTTCATAGCACTCATTAAATAGAAGTTTATCCCTTCTTATATAATATACATATATTTTATGGCAAAGAACTTAATGATCATCGAATCACCCAATAAAATACAGACAATTAAGAAATTTTTGTCTGGTGACTGGGAAATAGTCGCTACAATTGGTCATATTCGTGATTTAGGCAAGAATGGTCCACGTGCACTAGGGTTTGATGAACAAACACTAGAACCAACATGAATTATACCCCGTCTTGGCAAAAATATTGGTTCCAAGGGTGTTAGTGCCAAGCAACGTATTGAAAACATCAAGAAGGCTGGTAGCAAGGCCACTAATATATATATCGCATCCGATCCCGACCGTGAAGGAGAGGCAATTGCTTGGCATGTGTATGAAATATTAAATGAAGAAGACAAAAAGAAAGTAAAACGTATTACTTTTAACGAAATCACTAAAAATGCTGTTTTAGAAGCTATTGCTGACCCCCGCAGCATTAACAATGAATGGGTTGATTCCCAATTTACAAGAAGAATATTAGACCGTTTAGTAGGATTTACATTATCTAAATTAATTAGTCATAAGTTATCAGGAGCTCGTAGTGCTGGGCGTGTACAAACAGTAGCATTAAAACTAATATATGATCGCGAAAAAGAGATTCAAGCCTTTAAATCCTATAAATGGTGAACAATTGAAACGTTTATGCAAACTAATGATGAACTAGTTCTACGTGAAGTTAATCCTACTCTAAAAAACATTAAATTATTTGATAAAAAAACTGAAGATGATTCAGCTTCACAAACAAAGAGTGAAGTATTATTGCAAGATGAAAATTCTGCTACAACAATTGTTAAATCGCTTTCTAAAGAGTTTGAGGTATATGCAGTTGATAAACCAACTTATCGTTCACGCCATCAACCTGCACCCTTAAAAACTTCATCAATGCAAATAACAGCAATTAATAAACTTGGATGAAATATTTCAAAGGTTACACAAATTGCCCAACGATTATATGAAGGTATATCATTGCATGGTGAACATACCGCTTTGATTTCATATCCACGAACTGATAGTATTCGTTATAGTCCTGTTTTTATAGCCAAAGCCAAAGACTTCATTGTTGCTAAATACGGTAAAGAATATTATGATAATTATTATAGTAAGGTTGAAGAACCTAAAAAAGGTGAAAAGAAGGAAAATGTACAAGATGCCCATGAAGCAATTCGTGTGATTGATCCAGAAATTACACCTGAAAGTATTAAGTCAAAAATTTCTGACGATGACTACAAACTATATAAATTAATCTGAATTCGTACATTAGCTTCATTAATGCCACCTTCAAAAACGGAAATTGTTACAATTCGTTTAAGTAACAATGAAAGTAAATTTTATACTCATAGTTCAAAAATAGTTTTTGATGGATATAAAAGAATTGGCAATGAACTTGAAGAAAAAGAAAAAGCATCAACTTTAAATTTGGATAATTTTAAAGTTGGTACTATTCTAAAATCAAAAAGTATTAAACCAATTGAACATATTGCTCCCCCTCCTCCTCGTTATAACCAAGCAACATTAATTGCCGCTCTTGAAAAAGCTGGTGTTGGCCGTCCTTCTACCTATCGTCAAATGGCTTCAGTTGCTGCAGATCGTGGTTATGCCGATATTCAATCTAAGGCCTTTGTTATGACTAAATTAGGTGATGAAGTTATTGAAAATGTTGGTCAGTATTTTCCTGATATAGTTGATATTAATTTAACTAAGGAAATGGAAGAACATTTAGATTTAATTTCTCACGGACATGAGAATTGAAAACAATGAGTATTAGCGTTTAAACAGAAATTTGATAAGAGTTTGGAATACGCTAATGCTAATATGAAAAACGTGGGACCAAAAACTGTGGATCGTAAGTGTCCATTATGTGGCAGTGAATTAGTACAACGCTTCTCTCCAAAAACTCGTAAAACTTTTATTGGGTGTAGCAATTACCCAACTTGTAAATATGTAGAAAACGCTGATGGAACTGTACAAGCACCACCACAAAAATTAGATGAATTATGCCCGACATGCGGTAAAAATTTATTGCTACGTTCTTCACATTCTGGTAATAAATTTATTGGTTGTAGCGGTTTTCCTAAATGTCACTATTTACGACCTGCTAATATGACTGATGAGCAATACCAAACAATCCGTAAAATCATTAGTGAGCAAAAAGCTAAAAAGAATAAAAAACCAGCTGATGCCTTACCACCAGAACTTAAAAAATTATATGAAGCTGCTAATGCTAATCGTTACCCTAAGAAAGCTGCTAAGGAAGAAACACCTAAAGAAGAATAATTATGTCAGTTAAAGAAATTAAGCAAGACCAGTTTGACACAGCAATCAAAGATCATATATCAATTGTGGATTTTTATGCTTCATGATGTGGACCTTGCCGCATGTTAGCACCAGTTATCGAAGATGTGAGTAAAGACTTTAAAAATATTGATTTTTTTAAAGTCAATATTGATGATAATGAACAACTGGCAACTAAATATAAAATTAAGTCTATTCCAACAGTGGTACTATTTGTAAAAAATGAGCCAATCAATAAATTTATGGGTTTCATGACGCGTGATGCTATTTGCCAATGAATAAAAAAGAATACTGCTTCTTTATCATAAGATACTAATCATAATTATTTTTCTATAAAATTTGTAACAATAATTTGCAATTTGGGATTATTGGCAAAAACCACACTTTTCTTAGAAACATATTATAATAATCTTATAGGTTATGGACGGACTTAAAAAATTATTACTTGTAAGAAAATTATGTGCTGGTTCTACAACAGTTGTTATTTTAGCAGCTGTTGCTGGGTCAGTAGTTCTTTCTCTTACAAAACACGATGATTTAAGAAGGATAGTGCCTGAGGTACAGACGCTTAATCCATCTGATGTTGATCAAGCATATATCGATGAAGT
>JAITWZ010000014.1 GCA_031284985.1 Mycoplasmataceae bacterium | reverse complement strand
ACGTCAGTGGGCATAGGAACTGTAAGAGTTCTTGAACCAGCCAATGCAAAATAATGAATGTCTTCACCAGCAGAAGTGTCATATCTTGTTTTATTATTATCTTCAAATGGTGAGAATAGATCATGAGTATTAGTAACAACAACATCGTATTCAACTGTAACAGAAAACTCATTAAAATTTTGAATATCTAACAATTCATCACTATCAGGTGCTTTAACATGTAATGCAATATCTACATCATACTTATCATCACCAAAAATTTTAGTTCCTTCAAATGCTCCCTCTTTACGTCCACTTTCATCAGTAAGGTCTAGATATGAATAGTTGAACAACGCTTTTTGAGCATTTTTTGTTAGCAAACGATAAGCAGTTCCTGACGCATCAAGATAGTTACCATCACTATCAACTAGAGAAGTTTTTGTCTTAGCATAATCAAGTGCGATTCCAACTGTGTTATATTTTATAGCACCTTCTTGAAATACTGTATTATTTTCATCTGCCATATATGAAAGAATATTTTTTTCATTATTTGGTTTTAGATAGTCATAAACCATTTGTGACAATAGATTAGCCTTAGCTGCCACAGCATTTATCTTATTATTAACTGGATTAAGAGCGGTACGTAAAGCATATTCGTGTGTACGAGGAAAAAGCGTTGGAGAATAATCAATAAAGTAAGACTGTTCAGGAACATCATAATTAGATTCTGAAACAGTATCAAGATATTCATTTAAACTTTGGTTCTCATCAATACCTTGTTGGATTAATTCTTGTTGATAAATACCAGCAGCGACAGTACTTTCGTCATAACCACCTTCAGCTGCAATACCTTCGAATAAAGAGTCACGAATATTGTCAACTTGTTGTCATTCAACCAAAACAATGTCATACTGCTTAGCTAAATCCATAATTCACTCTGAACGTTGGGTAAATTTATCACTATCTGGCAAATCAGCTGTTTCTTCTTCTTTTTCTTTTAACTGTGCCTTAAACCCTGAAATTGCTGCGTCAATATCATCCTCTGTAATACTATTATCCATAGCAAGAGTTTTATATTGTCCAATAAATTGTTCAAATAAGTCTTCAACACTTTTAGAAGTATACAATAAATCAGGGTCAGTACTGTTATTTGAACTTTTACTGCACGAAGCAACAATTGGGGTAATAGCGCCTACAGCAACTAGTCCCACTCCAGCTAATATAAGGATTTTCTTAAGTTTAAGTATCATACATATATATTATAATATGATTTAATATATTTTGAAAAATAAATGCACTACATTGTAAACAAAAGTGCAATAATTTAGGTTGATAGCATACTATATTATGCAACTACGTTAAATTCATATTTATAAAATAATTGTAAATAAACACTAAGTTCTTGGCAACTCATCAGTTGAGTGAAAGATAACATTTGTTCAATCATACATAGAAAGATATAAGTAAAATTTTCCATCATGGGCTTGATTCATAGCGCCACTAAAACGTACTGATTTGAACTTAGCATCTTCATAAACTTTCTTTGTATAAGAATCTCTAAAAGTGCCGTCCAAGCTAGCGGTTGAGGTTGGTGGTCACGTATATATGTAGGCCCCATTACTTATTGTTATAACTAATTTTTTATTTTCATCTATAGCATATTCGGTGTTGGTCATACCAGTGTCAGGATTGGATGTATTGCTATTAACCTTTTCTGGATATAATCTAAACTCAAAATGACTATTTTTCTCTTCATAAACTGAATCAAATATAAGTTTATCATCTCTAATCGAATCTACTTTTATAGTAGCATCACCGCGCAACCCAGAATAAGCTGCTGTAAAAATAAGTGCGTTAAATATTAACTGTCTTGTTAAATTAGCAGAAACGAATGCCAGAGTATCAGCATCATCATCAGCAGATGCACTAAAATCGTGCTCTTCTGGTAAATTTACGGCGTGAGATTTTAAATATTCTTCAACAGAACCTTTATTTGTGCCACAACTTGTTGTAGTCAAAATTAGACCAAATATGGAACTAGACACAAGTACACCCAAACCACTTAATTTTAGAATACTGGTTTTCATTATTACAATTATATTATAACACATATATAAGTCAGTTAATGGATATATTAGTTCTCAGACGCAATAAATAGTTATTAGATAATTTTATACTACTTTAAAACTACCAATTATCCACATTTCGCTATTTCAGTTTGGTTTGCTTAATATAGTATGTATTTTGTATATATATATTCGCAAAACATTAATTACACATTATGCACTTCTATGCTATAATATATATAATCTTATTTTTATGATTAAGTATAGTACTGTTCGCGATTGAATTATCTTAACACTAATGATTATTTTTATCGGCGTATATGTGTATTCTGCTGTTGAATTTATTGAACGTTCAACTAGCTTAATGAAATATCTTCAAAAAGACAGTAAAATTGATGCTATTTGGGGTGATATTGGTATGGCTTGTATATTCATGGGTGGATCTTTAGTTGGAAATGTTTTAGCCGGTTGATTCTCTTCACTATATGCTACTAGTATCTGCCGTCATATGCGTAGTGCTTTTTTTGGTAAAGTAAATAATTTTTCATTCACTGAAATTGGTGGTTTCAGTATTCCAAGCTTAATTACTAGATGTACAAACGATGTAACTCAAATCCAATCAACTCTTGTTATGATTAAGATGATTATCCAAGCTCCCGCTATGGCTATTGCTTCAATTGCAAAAATTAGTGTATCAAGTGGTGAGCTTTCAATTGTTGCAGCAATCGGTCTTGTAATTGTTGTTGCAGCCATTGCTTTTGTAATTATCATCACATTACCTAAATTCCGTAAGATTCAAAAAGTTACTGACAAAATGAATTTGGTGGCGCGTGAAAACATCACTGGAATAAGAGTTATTAGAGCATACGGAGCTGAACAATACCAAACTGCAAAATTTGAGAACGTAAATAGTTGATCATATAAAATCAATTTATTTGTTAATCGTGCAGCTGGTACATTATTCCCAGTAATATCTTTATCTTTCACTGGTATTGTATTAGCAATCTGGTGATTTGCTTCTATCCTAGCTGCTAATCACACATTCGTTGGTTCACTAAAAGATGTTACCACATTTGTAACATTTGCTATGCAAATACTAATGGGTATATTACAATGTATCTTCTTCTTCATGATGCTACCTCGTGCCATCATATCTTACAAAAGGTTTAATGAAGTTATGAAAACAAAGAATGAAATTGCCGATCCTGTTGCTCCACTTACTTTTAAAACTAAAGGTGAAATAGAATTTAAACATGTTACTTTTAAATATAAACACGCTGATGAACCAGTTCTTAAGAATATATCATTTAAAATTGCAAAGGGAGAAACTGTAGCTTTCATTGGTTCAACAGGTTGTGGTAAATCATCTTTAATTAATTTAATTCCACGCTTTTGCGATCCTACAGATGGTGAAATTCTAGTTAATAATGTTAACATTAAAAATGTAACACAAGAGAGCTTACGACATATCATTGGTTTTGTTCCACAAAAAACAACATTGTTTAGCGGAACAATTGAAAGCAATATTAAATATGGTGGAGATGTTTCAGATGCAAATATGATTCAAGCCGCTAAAATTGCTCATGCATATGAATTTGTAAATAAGTTACCAGATAAATTTAATAGTCATGTATCACAGGGTGCTTCGAACTTATCAGGTGGTCAAAAGCAAAGAATTGCAATTGCCCGTGCTCTAGCTTTAAACCCAGAAATATTTATCTTCGATGATTCTTTTAGTGCTCTAGATTATAAAACAGATCAACTTGTACGTGCGGATATTAAAAAGTATATGAGAGATACTACAAATATTATTGTTGCACAAAGAATTGGTACTATCTTGGATGCCGATACTATTTATGTACTTGAAGAGGGTAAAATTGTTGGTTCTGGTAGTCACAATAACTTAATGAGAACTTGTCCTGTTTATAAACAAATTGCCCTTAGTCAATTATCTAAAACTGAATTAGATAAAATCCATAAGGAGGATGCAAAATAATGGCTAAATCAAAAAAACAAAAAGTAGCAGCTAAGCAAGCTGACCAAGCTAAGGATCTAAAACAACCTGCAGCCTTTAGTGCTAAAGGTAAGGCACAAGCTAAACCAAAGAATTTCAAGAAATCACTTGCCACACTGTGAGCATTCATGAAACCTTATAAAATTTCAATTATTGTTTCAATGGTCTTTGTATCCATTGGTACTGTAATTAGTGTTTTAGCACCAACATATTTAGCGAAGCTTACTGATGCAGCTGCAGCTGTTTTAGTTGGTAGTCCACTGGGAATTGATATTAGTAAGGAATTAGAAACTGTTATGTTTTGAGGAATTGTTTTATCATCATTCTATATATTAAGTTTTATATGCTCATTTACTCAAACTTGAATTCTTTCTAAATCTAACCAAAAAGTTGCCAAGGATATGCGTAAAAAAATTAGTAACAAAATAAATGTTATCCCTTTAAATTATTTCGATACACACCAATATGGTGACACCCTTAGCCGTATCACTAATGATGTTGATACCATCGCCCAATCACTTAGTCAGTCGTTAGCTAGTATTTTCTCATCAACAATCAGCATTGTTGGTATCCCAATAGCAATGTTTATTTCTTGCTGACAATTAGCTTTTGGAGTTATTGCTTCAGTTCCTATTTCAATTTTACTAATAGTATTACTAATGAAATTTGGACAGAAATATTTCGTAAAACAACAATCTGAATTAGGAAAACTTAATGGTCACATTGAAGAGGTATTTTCAGGACAAAACATTGTTAAAGCTTTTAATGGACAACATAAAGTTAGTGAACAATTTGATAAAACAAATACGGAGTTATTTAAATCTGCACAGATGAGTCAATTTTTATCATCTTCAATGATGCCAATAATGGACTTCACAAACAAACTTACATATGTGTTTATCATGGCATTAGGTGCTTATTTATGTTCAACTGGTGTCATCAGTCCCGGAATCATTATATCTTTCATCTCATATATGAATATGTTCCAACAACCAATGATGCAAATTGGACAATTAATGGGTTCACTACAAACAGCATCTGCCGCAGCTGAACGTGTTGGTGAATTCCTGGCCGAGACAGAGCAAGTTGATGATTCACATATTGCCAATAAGATTGATCCTAAAAAAGTCAAGGGTGCAGTATCATTCAAACATGTACGCTTTGGATATTTACCAGGAAAAATTATTATTAAGGATTTTTCATTAGAAGTTAAGGCTGGACAAAAAATTGCAATTGTTGGGCCAACTGGTGCTGGTAAAACAACTCTAGTTAATTTAATTATGAGATTTTATGAATTAAACTCAGGTTCAATTAGTGTTGATGGCGTGGATACTGCTACTTTAAAACGTAAAGATGTTCGCCGTTTATTCAGTATGGTATTGCAAGATACATGAATGTTTGAGGGAAGTGTTAAAGAAAATATTGCCTATATTACTGATGCAAGCATGACTCAAATTAAGAAAGCTGCTAAAGAGAGTTACATTGACCACTTCATTGAGACATTACCACAAGGTTATGACACTAAATTAGATGATAGCACATCAATCTCTGTTGGACAACGACAACTATTCACCATTGCTCGAGCTATGGTTCAGAATGCACCAATGCTTATTTTAGATGAAGCAACATCATCTGTTGATACACGAACTGAAACATTAATCCAAAACGCTATGGACAAAATTTCAAAAGGTTGTACAAGCTTTGTCATTGCCCACAGACTTTCAACTATTAAAAATGCTGATGTTATTTTAGTATTAAAAGATGGTGATATTGTTGAACATGGTAATCATGATACACTACTTGCGAAAAAAGGTTTCTATGCTTCACTATACAATAGTCAATTCTCAAAACAACAAGATTAATTTTTAAATAATTCTTCTAGACTTAAAGCAATATTAAATAGTGTTTGATCTTGAAATTGTTTACAAATAATGTTCACTCCTCAACCAAACTTACCTTGCTTATAAGGAATAGTTATTGAAGGTGTCCCAGCAAAGTTAGCAAACTGTAAGCAATCATCAGCAATTGTTGTTTTAGATTTGTTAGCAACAACATCATCAATCTTTGGAGCAAAAGCAGAAGCTGCTGGAATAATTAAACAATCACCAGCAGCTAATAAACGGTTCGCTTCATTAATTATTAGTGTTCTAATTTTTTTAGTTCTTTGAAAAATTGGTTCAAAGTTTTCAGCACTTGTAACATATGCTCCAATAGTGAAACGACGTTTTAATTGTTCACCAAAATTGTTAGTACGATTTTCTAATAACATCGCTTGATATGGTTGCTTTGATTTTGGTCCAAAGGTAACACCTTGCTTATTAGCATGACAAGATGATGCTTCAGCATAAGTTAATACCATATAAGCAGGTGAAATTGCTTTAATGATTTCTAAATTAGGCTCTACAACCTTTACATGATAAATTTGACTAATTTTCTTAATTGCTTCAAGATATAGTTTTTTAACATCCTCATCCATATAATTTTCAATATTTTTCAAACATACAAAATTAATTTGTTTAAGTGTGCACAAATTAGTAAAAAAATTAGCATCAGTGATTTTTTGACTTGTGTAATCTGCAGGATCATGTCCAACAATTGCTGATGCCACAATTGCTGCATCTGCTACATATTGACTCAAAACACCAACATGGTCAAAACTTGGTGCATACGGAATTACTCCATAACGTGAAATTATCCCATACGTAGGCTTATAACCAACAATTCCCATTAAAGATGCTGGACGTCTAATAGAATCGCCTGTATCAGTTCCAATAGCAAAGGGCACAGCACCTGAAGCAACTAAGTTAGCACTACCAGATGAAGAACCACCTGTGGTGTATTGTGCATCATGAACATTCTTCACAATTCCAAAAGCCGAAAAAGTTCCTGTACCTCCCAAACCATATTCATCTAAATTACTTTTACATAGCATTAAAGCTTGTGCACTATTTAATTTTTGGGCAATAGTTGCATCATATGGTGGAATATAATCCTGCAAAAATTTACTTCCAGCAGTAGTTTTAACGCCTTTTGTTGAAACGTTATCTTTCATAGCATATGGAATTCCATACAATAAGTCACTATCATGCTTTGCTAAATCAGCATCCAATAATGCAGCTTGAGTAGCTGCTGCATCATAACATGTAGTAATGATTGAATTAGTTTTTGTAATGTTCTTCAATAATGACACGCAATTCTCAACTAGTTGACTAATTGATAATTGATGATTTTTTAAAGCATTATTAATTTGCAATATTTGTGATTTCATTTATTTATTTTCCTTATTGACAATAATATATGGCTCATCAAAATTAGGAACATTAGTTGTATATGATGTAGTTGAAACAGCATTTGGATTAGCAACATCCTCACGTAAATCATTAGATGAAGTATTAAACACATAACTTGTTGGAGCAACATTATCAACATTAATACTATTTAATTCCTGCAATGCTTGCTGTAAAGAATCAAATTCTGCACATAAACATTCAATTTGTATATCACTCATATCGAAATATAGACTATTAGCTAAATTCTTGATTGTCTCTTTACTAACCATATGATTATTATATATTACCTAATTATGCTAATTAAAATCTAATATATTGCTGTGGAAATTGCACAACTTTCTTCTTGTTAATTACAACATATTACTTATGGGTTTTAGATTCTTTCTTAGCATTTCTTATTTTTTCTCGTCGATGAATATATATTAAAAAATCTCCAGGATCAGTCATAAATATTGAATCTACCCACATTCATAACCCTCGACATCACGGAATTATTGTCGTAATACCCCAAACAGTAACAAATAAACAAATCATGTTTGCATCATTATTTGTTAACCCGCATGCTCTAATAAGCGCAAACACTAATAAAAAAAGTATTATGCACGAGAGTCATTCAAGTGGAAATAATTTTTTAGATATAGTGTTTTTATCATATTCTTCGAATTCTATTACTTGATCAGTTTCAACTTTATAATTATGCAAAACAAGAAATGCTATTTTCCACACTCTTCGACATCTTGTTTTACCAATCACTGCAAACAACACAGCAAAAAAGAACAAGATGATAAACAGAAAACCCATTCAATTTGGTAGATATTTAAATTTTCATAGGTGTCACAGTCCAAAAATAATACACGATATATCTGCATTAAAAAAAATTGCAGCCACATTTCACCAAAAGTATTTTTTTTTACATACTCCGTTGTAAAAATCCATGTTTAATATATCGTCTATATTATTTATTTCATGATTCTTGTAATTGGTATTCATTATTAGTTTTCACTTGTGCAACTTAGACTTTAAGTTGAACAATCTTCTTTGTAATAATTATAGTATATTGTTTATCAAATATTGGGGATGATTGTATGTTGATACAATATTTGGTACTGGTCGCAAGCATCCAAGATACCCATACGCATGACAACAAACTAATTACTCTACATTATTTGTAGTTTTTTGATTCTTTCCATTGTTTTTTATTTTTTCTCGTCGATGAATATGCACTAAAAATTGGGAGGACGAAATTAGCAATGGTTTTTCTCCATTTCCAGTGTGGCTACACGGAATTCATGGAAATGTTAATGCAACTAGCCAGACTAAGATACAGAAACAATATAATCTAACCTCATCCTTTACCCAGTCACAGGATATAGCAAGTATAAAAAATAACAAATAACTAACAAGAACACATATATAACATACCCGGAGAACATGTTTAATTTTACCACTCTTATCATATTCAGCAAATATTATGGGCTCCGCGCTGTTTTTGTAATGACGTAAAATTGGATATACTATCTCCATACTTTTCGATACCTTACTCCACAGATTACCGTGAATAACACAAAAAAGAAGAATAAGATGACGACCGAAACTATATCGATAAACGGAAATATATCGTTCATTTTACTAAAACCAGAGAGTGTAGAATACCTATATACACCCCATACGATAAAAATATATGTAACTAACGCTGAGTAAACTGTTACACTAGCGTTTCATCAAAAATATTTTTTCTTAAATATTTCGTTGTAAAATTCCATATTACATATATCATCTATTTTTTTATTTTAGGGTTATTATAATCAATGCTCATTATTGTTCACGCGACTTATATCTCAAAGTACACAACTTTCTTTTTTATTATAGTATATCACACTTGTCAGCGAAGCCACTATCAGCACTGTATTACCTGTGGTTTTTAGATTCTTTTACACCGTTTTTTATTTTTTCTTGTCGGTGAATATACACTAAAAAATCGGAGGGAGAAATTAGCATTCCTGTATCTCCGTTTCCCTGGTGAATTCTGGGGTGACTACTCGGCAATCATGGGAACATTAGCGTAGCTAGTCATATTAGGATACAGAGAGAATATACAAAAGTTTTATCCCTTACTCATCCACAGGATATAGCAAGTATAAAAAATAACAAATAACTAACAAGAACACATATATAACATACCCTGAGAACATGCTTAATTTTACCACTCTTATCATATTCAGCAAATATTATGGGCTCACTGTTATTTTTATGCTCACGTAAAATGGGATATGCTAACTTCCATGCTTTTCGGTACTTTACTATAGCGATTACCATAAGCGATATAAAAGAGAAGAATAAAATAACAACCAAAACTATATCGATAAATGTGAATATATCACTCATACTACTAGAACCAGAGTGTATAGAATATCTGTATACGCCCCACACAAGAAAAATATACGTAACTCATGCTCAGTAAGCAACCGTACCAAGACTTCATCAAAAGTATTTTTTCTTAAATACTCCGTTATAAAATTCCATATTTAATATATCGTCTATATTATTTATTTTAGGGTTCTTGTAATCAATACTCATTATCTATGCGTGCAGCTTATATCTCAAAGCACACAACTCTATTATTAATTATAAGATACCACGTCTGTTAGTAAAGCCACAACCAGCGCTGTATTACCTAGGGTTTTTAGATTCTTTTCTAGCGTTTCTTATTTTTTCTCGTCGGTGAATATATACTAAAAAATCTCTAGGATCAATTCTAAATAATGAATCTACCCATATTCACAGCCCTCGAACTCACGGAAAAGTCATTACAAGATTCAAGAAAAGAATAAAGACACAAATATTAGTTGCATAATCGCTTATTAGGCCACATTCGCTAATAATTAAACGACCCCAAAAAAAATTGCAAAACATGCCACATATCCATAAATGATTATGTCTTTTACTCCAGCAACTTCATATTCTTCATCTTTTATTTTTATATTAGTTTCAACTATATAATTGCGTAAAATTGGAAACGCCGTTTCCACACCCTCCAGCATCTTATTTTGGCAACTATTGCAAACAATATGGGAAGAAAGAACAATGTGGTAAACAGAAACATCGCCATTCAACTTGGTAGGTAGGTGTCAAATAAAGTTCTCGAATCCAAAGCTACATACAATATATCTACACTTGAAAAAACGGCAGCTACATTCCACCAAAAGTATTTTTTCTTAAATACATCGGTGTAAAATTCCATATTTAATACATCATCTATATTATTTATTTTAGGATTCTTGCAATCATACTCATTATTATTCGTGCAGCTTAGATTTTAAAGCACACAACTTTCTTTTTTATTATAAGACATTCCTATGATTTTTAGATTCTTTTTTAGCGTTTTTTATTTTTTCTCGTCGGTGAATATGTGTTAAAAAATCACAACTGGAAACCACCTTTCCTTTAATACCCATTAACGGTAACATCAGAACAGGGGGGATAAGTGCAATAACCATACAAACCTGACCAGTCACACTATTTTGCACCCACCCAATAACAAGAGAGAAGAGGAATAGTAAACAGCCAATAAGAACGCATAAGGCGCAAATATTGAATATGCGTTCAATTTTACCACGCATACCATACTCAGAAAATGGTATATCACCTACACTATTGTCATAGCTATTTAAAATCGGATACGCTAACCTTCATATTTTACAATATTTGACGACGCATATTACCATAAACAATAATCAAAAAAATATAAGTATGCTAGTCAAAAGTGCCGCCAAAATTGAAAGTTTTCACACTGAAAAACAACCACTCACCACACTTGCTTCATAAAAAATTGCACTCACATCCCACCAAAAGAATTTTTTCTTATACACTTTGGTGTAAAATTCCATATTTAATATATCATCTATTTTTTTTATTTTAGGATTCTTGTAATCAATACTCATTATTATTCGTGCAGCTTAGATTTTAAAGCGCACAACTTTCTTTTTTATTATAGTATATTACTTATGGTTTTTAGATTCTTTTCTATCGTTTCTTATTTTTTCTCGTTGATGAATATATGCTAGAAAATCACAGCTAGTAAACACCTTTGATTTAATACCAATTGACGGTACCATTAGAGCAGTCGGAATAAGTGCAATAGCCAAACAAATCAAAGCAGTATCACTATTTTTCACCCATCCAAAAGCAAGAGAGAGGAGAAGTAACAGACAACCAGTAAGAATGCACGCACCGCAATTATCGAATACGTATTCAATTTTACCGCGCATATTGCACTCGGAAAATGGTATGGGCTTTGTATTATTGTCGTAATTTTTTAAAATCGGATATGCTAACCTTCATATTTCAGAATATTTGTCTGCAGATATTATAATAAACGATAATCAAAAAAGCATAAATACACCAAATAAAACTACAAAAAATAAACTAAAGTATCGTACTGCCAAACAACCACACACCACGCCTACTTCATAAAAAATTGTACCCATGTCCCATCAAAAGAATTTTTTCTTATACACTTCGTTGTAAAATTCCATATTCAACACGTCGTCTATATTATTTATTTTAGGGTTCTTGTAATCAATACTCATTATCTATGCGTGCAGCTTATATCTCAAAGCACACAACTCTCTTATTAATTATAATATACCACGTCTGTTAATAAATCCACAACCAGCGCTGTATTACTTATGGTTTTTTGATTCTTTTTTAGCGTTTCTTATTTTTTCTCGTCGATGAATATGTATTAAAAAATCACAGCTGGAAAACACCTTTCCTTTAATGCCAACCAACGGTATCATTACCGCAAAGATAAATATAACGATATACACAAATAACCGAGCAGTTTCACTATTCCCCGCTCATCCAAAAATACCAGATAGCACCATAAATAACAAACCACCAACAAGAGTTCAAATGCCACAAACGGGGAATATGTGTTGAATTTTTCCACGCATACTGTACTCGGAAAATGGTATGGGTTCCGCATTATTGTCATAGCTGTCTAAAATCGGATATGCCAATTTTCATATTTTAAAATATTTGACAACGCCTATTACCACAAACAATAAACAAAAAAGTATAAATGCGCCAGATAAAAGTGCCGCCAAAATTGAAAGTTTTCACGCTGAAAAACCACCACACACCACACCTGCTTCATAAAAAATTGTACCCACATTCCACCAAAAAAATTTTTTCTTGTATATTTCATTGTAAAATTCCATATTTAATACGCCATCTATATTATTTATTTTAGGATTCTTGTAATCAATACTCATTGTCATTTGTGCAGCTTAGATTATAAAGCTGCGCACTCTCTTATTAATTATAAAATACCACGTCCGTTAGTAAAACCACAACCAACACTATATTACCTGTGGTTTTTAGATTCTTTTACACCGTTTTTTATTTTTTCTTGTCGGTGAATATACACTAAAAAATCGGAGGAAGAAATTAGCATTCCTGTCTCCCTATTTCCACGGGGGTTGCCTAGCACTCATGGGAATATTATCACAACTAATCAAAGTAAGATACAGAGAGAATATAAGACAGTTTTACCGTTTATCCACCCACAAGATATAGCAAGTATAAAAAATAACAAATGGCCAACAAGAACACATGTGTAACATATCCAAAGAACATATTTAATTTTACCACTTTTATCATATTCGGCAAATATTATGGACTTCATGTTATTTTTATGCTCACATAAAATGGGATATGCTAGATTCCATACTTTTCGATACTTTATCGTAGCGATTACCATAAATAACACAAAAAAGAAAAATAAAATAGCGACCGAAACTACATCGATAAACGGAAATATATCGTTCGCACCGAAACCAGAGAGTGTAGAATATCTATATACGCCCCATACGATAAAAATATACGTAACTAATGCTGAGTAAGCAGCCGCGCCAAGATTTCATCAAAAATATTTTTTCCTAAATATCTCATTATAGAATTCCATATTTAATATATCATCTATATTATTTATTTTAGGATTCTTGTAATCAATACTCATTATTATTCGTACAGCTTAGATTCTAAAGCTGCGCAACTCTCTTATTAATTATAGTATATTACCTATGGTTTTTAGATTCTTTTACACCATTTCTTATTTTTTCTCGTCATTGAATATATACTAGAAAATCACAACTGGAAGGTATGGCTTTATCCTTAACAGATGATGGTATAATAACCCCTAAAAAAAGTACGACAACACCAACACAAAGCTGAGTAGCTTCATTATTTTCCACTCATCCAAGGGCAAAAAAGACTATAAATAGTGCGCCACCAACAAGAATACAATTAATACAAGCACGGAGTATGCGTTCAATTTTACCACGCAAATTATATTCGGAAAATGGTATGCGGCCTACATTATTATCATAACTGTTCAAAATCGGAGACGCCAATTTCCATATTTTAAAATATTTAACGAAGGATATTATCATGAACAATAATCAAAAAAATAGAAGCGGGAGAGATAAAAACAACAATAAATTTCAATTTTGGTATAAAAAACCTAGACCCGCACTCAACACACTTGCTTCATAAAAACCCACGGCCACATTCCACCAAAAGAATTTTTTCTTGTACACTTTTGTATAGAATTCCATATTTAATATATCATCTATATTATTGATTTTAGGATTCTTGTAATCGATACTCATTAGGCTATCTCAAGAAATTCATCCATATCATTCTGAATAGAATTTTTATATTTGTTTTCAAAACGATTGCCAATATCGCTTCATTGATTATTAAAAATCCAACCCAGCATTTCATCACCCCACATAGCAAAAGCTAGAAAAAAGCCACCAATTACTAACGATGCCTTTCCTGTTTTGAAAAGATTTTTTGTATTTTTAACAGCATCTTTTAATATTTGGGGGGATTTTTTTGATATCATAATTGCTTTGATAAGTTTTGAACCACCGACCTTACCCATACTTAATCCGCGCACTAATCCAAAAAATGTATCAGAGAGCTTCTGGATGGCACCAACACCAAACGCAACTCACCCATCCCCTGGATTACCCACATTACCTATAGCGTTAACAACAACATTGTTAGCATGCATAAATTCGTCATGTAAATTTTTGAATTCATCTGACGTTTTAACATCATTAAAAGTTTGTATAGATTTTTCTAATTCAGAGTAAGCAAATCATCTATCAATTAATTCTAGCGACGTACAAATAATGCTTCATATACTTAATCCGAGTTCAACATATCCTCATGGATTTCATGTTAAATTTCATATGCAAATAACCTCATACAGTATTGAGAGCCCACTTATGGTCGTATATGATATTGTATATAATAATTTTTTATGCAAATAATCTTTCAATAAATTTTGATCTGGTATGAGTGTTTCTATAGCATAAATGGCATCATTAAAGTTTTTAAGCAACTTCTTCTTTCAAAAGGCCTTAATTATTTCAATATCTTTTGAACTAGGATTAATATCAGAAACAAAAATTCGTGTAGAGTAACGTCTATCTAAGGCATCTGGCAAATCGCTATATGCTTTATTCTGAATTATAAAACGATATTTTAAAATGAATTGCGAGCTATGTTCAGGTGAAGCGATATTGTTTCATAATGGTTCAATTTTTTCAAGAATTTGGACAGAAAT
>JAITWZ010000008.1 GCA_031284985.1 Mycoplasmataceae bacterium | reverse complement strand
TAATTGAAGCTATTAAAACCCCAATGCATCCCCAAATAATTCCTTTCTTTAATTGAGGATGCCCACTAATCGATAAATGCTTAAATTTACTAAATACGTTTTCCATAATTTCTTTATGTTTATATGAATATTATATAGCATTTATTGAGATTGTGTGATTTTCGGAATAAAATCATGAAACATGGGTTAATTTATAGCTGCTTGCACACGTTTTACGATTTGTAACACAGACAATTTTTAGAAAAAAAACATTCATGCTATATAATTAATATATGGCTATACATAATATTAGTAGCATGGTTGCAAAAAATGAGAATTTTACTCATGTAGCTCATACTCACCAAATTCACAAGAATTTTTATGTATCTTTCTTTTTATTATTTGTTGCAGCAATATTAGTAATATTCTGTAAACTACAAACTATTCCTTTTATAGACTTCGTTTTGGATGACAACACTTTACAAACTCTATTTTTGTTAGCAATATTAGCAGCTACTTTTGGTGGAGTTATATTGGTATTGACAATTATCATTCTTATTTTTAAATTCTTATTTCACTCTACAAATCGTATTTATGCAACTCCAGTATATGAGGCTAGTCGTTTTGCTAAAGATCCTTACCAAATTGAGAGTACTGAAAATGCCTTTGCTCCAGCTGTAGATGCTTTACCTCTAAGTTCTTCAAATTCAATTAAAATTCCGCAATTAGGTACAGTACATTCTGTTCCATTTGATCCTAGTGCTACTGTTGCAAGTCAAACTGGTAAGAAACATCACACTACAAAGATCATTACAAAATAATCGATGGGATTATCTGCTGGGATTGTTGGCCTTCCCAATGTAGGCAAATCAACATTGTTTAACACTATCACTAATTCCAATGTTGAAGCAGCTAATTATCCTTTTGCCACAATTGAACCAAACATAGGCGTTGTTAAAGTACCAGATGAACGTTTAACAGCTCTTGCTAATTTAATTAATCCTAAGAAAGTAACCAACACAATTTGTACTTATGTTGATATAGCTGGTTTGGTGAAGGGTGCATCCAAAGGTGAAGGATTAGGCAATAAGTTTTTAGCAAATATTCGTGAAGTTGATGCCATTGTTCATGTTGTGCGATGTTTTGGTGATAAGAATATTACGCATTATTATGAAACTGTTGACCCTGTACGTGATGTTGAAATCATTAATATGGAATTAATCATTAGTGATATTGAATCAATGGAGAAAAGGAATATCAAAGTCTCTTCAAAAGCCCGTAGTGGTGATAAAGAAGCAATTGCTGAAGAGGCTATATGTAAACAATTGTTAACAACATTAAAATCAAATAATTTCCCTAATTTAAGTAATTTTGATTTGAAGGAGCGTTTAATAATTAAATCATATAACTTATTAACCACTAAACCTCTAATATATGTTTGTAATATAGATGAAGATCATATTAATGACCTTGATAAAAATACACACTATACTACCTTTAAAGCATACATTCAAAAACAATCAAAAGCCTCTATTCTTCCCATTTCTATTAACATTGAAAATGAAATTTCAAAATTAAATGACAATGATAAGATACAGTTTATGGCAGATATGAACATTAAAGAAACTGGTTTAAATAAATTAATTAAATCAACTTATGAGTTGCTAGGAATTAAAACTTTTTTTACATTCGGAGCAGATGAAGTTAAAGCATGATCATTCACTTTCGGCATGACAGCACCAGAATGTGCTGGAACTATTCACACAGACATCCAAAGGGGCTTTATCAGAGCAGAGATTATGAATGCAACTGATTTAATATCTTTAAAGAGTGAACAAGCTGTTAAAGACAGTGGTAAATTGCGTGTTGAAGGTAAAGACTACAAAATGCAAGATGGTGATGTAGTTTATTTCCGTTTTAATGTTAGCAAATAGCATCATGTATAATTATGAGTAACAAACCAGCATCTAACATCAAACACAAAAAAAATTATTACGGCGTACTGACTGTTGCCCTACTTTCTATTGGCTCGACAATTGGAGCTGGGATATATTTTAAAACTAGCGAGCTATTAAACAATACAGGTAATATATGGTTGGTGTATTTAGCTTGAACAATCGCTGTCATTGGTTTTATTGCATTTGGTTGTTGCTTAGGTTCTTTAAACCATTACAATACATCCAAAGATTTAGGTATTTTAGGATGAATAAAATCATTAAACAATAAGAAAATATTTGCTGGCAGCCACCGTTTTTTAATGTGAGTTTATATTCCATTAAGTACAACATTTATGTCTTACTATGTTGTTATGTCGTTTCAAGATGCTTTAGCTTGTTTTGGTCTTGCTGAAAACAGTCTAAACACAATTGAAGTTATACTTATTGCTTTTGCAATTATGATATATTTTACAGTGACATCATCCAGTTTAAAAGTAGCTAACATCCAAAATGCCATCATTACGTTTTTTAAATTTATTCCAATCTTGATTATTGTTATCGGTGGCATCATACTCTTTGGAAAAGCAAATAGCAATAACGAAGTAGCACAGGATTGAGCTAATTATCAACCAGACACGGGTGGTGTTTCGCCATTTACTAGATTGATTCCTATTTTTGGCGTAATTTCATGTTTACCAGCAATTATGTTCACTTTTGATGGTTTCTATATTCCAACTCATACTTTTAATGAAATGCGTAAACCAAATAAAGGACCATTAGCTATATGTATTGGAATCATCATTATTGCAGCAATTTATATTCTCATAGTTACAGGCATTTGATTTGGTACTGTTGGTGAGAGCGGATATTATACTGATATGCACTTCCCTAACGCTCTAATTGGTGTTTTAAGTATTTTAATTGGTATTGGTGTAATGGGAATTATCAACGGATTTGTTATACTTGGTGCAGACACTTACCGTAAAACATATAAAAAAGCTATTGGTTTCCACATTGCCGCTAACAAGAAATCACTAATATATTTTATGGTTATATTATTTACTTTTGGTTTTCTAATCTTTACAACAGCAGGTGTTTTTTACTTTTCTAATGGTGGAAATAGTGTGTATGGAACATGGGGCAATCTTGGTGGCACAGCTGGTTTATACAACCTTGCTGATCTTATTGGTAACTGAACATCAACCTTTATGTTTGGTTTTTTTATTTTACCACTCTATTCCATGCTCAAGAAACACTGAAATAAGTTAAGTAAAAAACTCCGCACGGCAGCAATTATTGCCATAGCATATCTGGCAATATCTTTTGCCTATATGTCGATTGAAACTTTCTTTAATTTATTTTACTATTTAATCAATGGAAACAGCTATGAAAAAATCTCCCAAATTCTTGAAACATCAGCATACATCATTATCATGGTTGTATGTCTTGGTAATTATATATGCAAAAAGAAAAGGTTAAATCAAACTAACAACTAGTTCGCTATTATTTTGTTCAATATTCGCTAAACCATGACGACCCATTTCTAGTATTGCACAAAATAATACTACGAAATATCCCAGGTTTATCTTATCTGATACAATTAGATGCTCAATATATTTTGATAATGTGACATTTTTATCATTGTTTTTTAAAAAATTTATGAGTTGGTTCTTAACAAATTCAACTGAAACCTCTTTTAATTTTAAGCCTTTTCTTGATAACATTAGAAAGCGATATTTTTCAATGGCATCACTAAGTGCTTTTAAAATTCTTTCAGCTTCTATTTTCTCAGGTAATTTATCAACATATGCGATTGATTCAATAATTTGCTCCTCTGAGTCATCATTAGATTTAGCAAACATTTTCCCACGGTGTTCCATTCTCCTACGTAAGTATCCACATATCATTTTATATTTGTTATGTTCAACAATTCTTCGTAATAAACGATCACGTTCATATTCAAATGATGTGGGGTCTGTTAATGGATTCTCAACAACCAACATACGTTTAGATTTAACCTCAATCAGATATGTTGCCATTGTCATATACTCAATTGCGTTATTGATTTCAATATCATCATAGTTAACATCAATGTATGCTAAATATTGATCGATGATTTCAATCAAATCAACATCCATAATGTTCATCTTTTTTTCCTGTATTAATGTTGATAATACATCGAGTGGCCCCTCAAACTCACTAATTTTAATGTTAAGTATTTTAACGTTTGGCATAATGCTTAACAGTAAACTGGGCATGAGCAGCATCAGTTGCTTCGAGTATGAAATCATCTAAATTTAGTTTATCCATGAATGTATCACAATTATACGTATCATTAATTTGTGAAATAATCAATTTATCAGCATGAGGTAAAAACACTTCGTAAATAGATTTGCCGCCAATTACATAGATATCTTCTTCTTTATACTTTTTCAACAATTGCAACACATCATTGTGGGTTTCTACTCCAGGAATTGCTAATTTCTTATCTCTAGATAAAATAATATTCTTTCTATTTGGCAGTGGTTTTCCAATTGATTCAAATGTCTTTCTACCCATAACAACATTCTTTCCCGTTGTAGTATTTTTAAAATGTGCCATCTCTTCTTTTATGCTTCATGGTAATTTATTATTAAGACCTATGCCCTTATTTTTATCTTGTGCTCAAATTAGTATAACCATAAATTTATTATATAATTTATATCCAACAAAAAATAATTATGAACGTTTTTTAAACAAATCAGCAGTCAATTTAACCTTCTTATCAGCAATTTTTTCACCAGCATGACTATCATCTTTTTTAAGTTCTGTATAATTAGAAAAATTTGTTGAAGAACCGTCATTTAATTGTGTTTGTTGCTGTTGAGTTTGTAGATATGCTTGCTTTTCTTCTTCTGTAGTACCTCTAGCAAACACCACCTGGGTATTTTCACGTTTTAGAAAAGGATTGTAAGCGGTATGTTGATTTATATCGCTTTCACTTCGTTCGATTAAATGTTCAGCACTTAATCCATAAGTATCAGAATCTTCTAATTTTGATGCAACATCTGTTAGCCCCAGATTATTAGCAATTCCTGCTTTAGATCCAAAACCAATAAATTTTTGTGTTGGTTTTTTGTTCATAGCGGCTTTATCTTTTGCAACCTTTGCAGCAGACATACTATTAAGCGGCTTTTTAACTGGTGTAGCTGGAGTTCTTAAACTTGTATTGACAACAGGCTTCTTTGCTGAAGCCATTTTCGCTAGTTTAGATGAGATAGTGTTCATAATTATTATTTGTTGTTGAAAGCAGTAAACAAAACAACTTTTTTAGATTTAAGAGATTTTTGGACATCAATAGCGCGTTGATTAGTAGAACCTCTAAATGGATAGTCATTAGGGTTTTTACACTCTGAGACTAATTTATCCTTCTCAAATCGACCATCCATAATCACATCAACATGTGCTATCAATAGTTTAACAGATTCATCTTTTTTAGATAATTTCATAAGTTCTTCTCAAGTATAGCCAGTATAAGCTCAAATATTTAATTTCGTATTTTCCTTAATTTGTTGGGCGAAAATAGCAAAAGGTTTAGCCTGTGCAAATGGATCACCTCCCGTAAAAGTCACACCATCCAAGTATGGTCAACTAGTAAGATCTTCCATTAGTTCATCAATGTAAGATATTTTCCCTTTAGTGAATGGTCAAGTTTCAGGATTAAAGCATCCTTTACAGTGGTGAGGACACCCTTGTGAAAAATATAAAGCTCTAATTCCTACCCCATTAACAGTCGATTGTGGGTCTAATCCAGCTAGACGAATTGTTGGACGCTCGTCTTTAATTTTTTGGATTGCTTCAAAATCACTCATACCAATATTATATAATAATAGTGTGAGTAGGATATTTAAACATTTAACCGCATTAACACTTCTGCCGATTGTAATTGCGCCTTTCTTGATTACGTCATGTAGTCCAAAAACGGTACTAAAAGGTGAAGTTACTGTCACATCATACAAAGAGTTTGAAGAATGCAACAATGCTCCTGATGTTACAAAAATTATACTTGAGGGTCACCAGATTACAATTCCTAGTACTATTAAAATTACTAAGAACGTTGAAGTTGTTGCTACCCCAAATCAATCTGCTGCTATAGTAATTAGTCCAGGTGTAATTGTAACGGTTGATTCTTCTGTGACTTTAGAATTTACAGGCCACTCTATGGAATATTTATCAACATTAAAAATTGAGCCTGAAGTTTATGGACGTCTACAAGGACAATTATGAACTAGTGCTGATGGTGATTCACACATCAAATTTAATGGTTATTCTATTTTAATTAATCAAGGAAAATTTGTTGCTATGGGAACTAATACTGATGTTGTGTTTTCTTCATTACCAGAATTACCATGTCAAATTACTATGGATAGATTTGCTGAGTTTGATGTTGCTGGTATTGGCGCTTTTACAGTAGACCCAGGAACACACATGCAAATAAGAGTTTTAAAAGAATTAGTTGGAGACAAATCACCTTTTAATTTACAAAAATTATTCACCACTAGTGCTAAAGCTGATTTAACGACTGAAGACAGAGTATTTGATTTCTTTTTTGGCTTAGCACCAGTTAACCCTAGAGATGTGATGTATTTTGAAGGTTTTGAAGATGCAGCGGACTACGCCATTGTTAAAAAAGGTGCTGATGATGTTGATAAACCCAATCGTTGCTGAGTTAGTAGTATTAAAGCTAAATAATTATTATATTAAATAAAACCAAAAATATTCATTTGGTCTGTTTCGCTTAAGTCTCCCAATGCTTCATACTCTCTTAATTTTTGTAAAATTGTTTTATTAATTTTTGTACGTTTTGAAATATCTTGAATGCTTGTAAATGGTTTTTCAGTTCGAGCAGTGATTACTGAAAGAGCTGCCTCTACACCACAACCCTCAATAACGACAAATGGTGGTATCAGAACATCACCATCAATAATAAATTTTACAGCATCAGACTTGTTGATATCAATCTTACTAAATTTTAATCCTCGAGCATAGAATTCAACAGCTAAACGATATGGAATGATATGACTTTTTTCCTTCTCAGACACTGCAGCATCATGTGCTTTACTTCTGTGAACAATATCTTTAAGTGTGGCAATAATTTGATCCTTACCTTTCATAATAACTGGATAATCAAAGTCATCGGCCTTAGTATTAAAATAAGATCCATAAAAATGAATTGGATAATATATTTTGTATCAACCACAAATAAATGATCCAGTCATGTAAGCAGTAGCGTGTGCTTTGGGGAATAAATATTCAATCTTGTTACATGAATCAATATACCATTGTGGTATTTTTTCGACTAATAGATTATAGCAATCTTTCGGTACTCCTTTACCTTTTCTTACGCTCTCGGAAATTTTAAAGGCAATGTCTTTATTAACACCCTTACTTGCTAAAAATAATTGCATATCTTCACGATAACATATAACATCTCTTATAGATAGGGTTTTGTCATTTTCCAATATATCCTTGGCATTACCAACCCAGACATTAGTTCCGTGGCTCAACCCTGATATTCTAATTAAATCACCAAACGAACTTGGTTTGGTATCTTTAATCATCTTTATTGATGTATCAGTTGAACATTCTGGTATCCCATATGTACCAATCGTCTCGCCATCAATATCTGTCGGTTTAATATTTAAAGCATCAAGCGATGTAAACAGAGTAATGACTTTTTTATCTGTGTAATATTCTGTTTGAAATGCCACCTTTGATGTTTCAACCATCATTTTATAACGCGTAGGAAAATCGTGCCCAAGAATATCAAATTTTAATAAATAATCATGAATGTGCTCGAATGGAAAGTGTGTGCAATACCAATCAGATTCATCAGCTTTTGGTGGAAATTGATATGGGAAAAAATCAAGTGCATCAAATTTTTTTGGTACAATTACCACCCCTCCTGCGTGCTGACCAGATGCACGTTTAACAGACATACATTTAGATCGTAGCCATTCCACTTGAGCTTTATTGGGACATTCAACTCCAATTTGTTCATAGTAATCTTTAATAAAACCATATGCAGTTTTTTCAGCCACAGTCAAAATTGTTCCCGCCTTAAAAGCATTTTCTTTGCCAAACATATCATAAATAAATTTATGAGCTAATGGTTGATACTCTCCACTAAAATTAAGATCAATATCAGGCACTTTTACAACCTCTGGGGTACCTAAAAAAGTTTCAAACGGAATGTTGTGTCCATTACCAGTCATTTTATTTTTACACATTGGACAAAACATTTCAGGTAAATCAAAACCATCAACTGTTTCATCGTCAACAAAAAAGTGATTGTGACAATGAGTACACACATAGTGGGGAGGAAGCGGATTTACTTCTGTAATGTTCATTAGATAAGCAACCAACGAACTACCAACACTACCTCGCGATCCAACAACAAATCCATCATTGTTAGATTTTTGGACTAACAGATGTGAGATCCAATAAATAACTGAATAACCCTTACTTGTTATCATTCCAAATTCAGTTTTTATACGTTCAAGTATTTTTTTATCAACTTTATGTCCATATATTTTATAAGTTGTTAAATCAATCACTTCTTTAATTTTGGTATCAACATCTTCAATTTCTGGAACTTCTAGCTTTTTTCTATTTATAATTATCTTCGAACACATATTCGCAAATTTGTATGTGTTTTCAATAACAATTTCATTTAGTAAATCAGGATCAGAAATAAATGAAAATTCATCCAACATTTCTTGTGTACTACGATAGTATAGAAGTGGTGGTGTATCAACATCACGTGTATAAAATGGATGGACTCCTTTCTTAATTCTCTTAGCATGAATATAAATATCATGGACAACCTGTTCATTTTTTTCAAGATAGTAATTGGCACTAACTGCAACAACTGGTTTCTGGCATTTACGCGCCATAGTTACAATTCTCAAAATCGCCTTAACAGCACTTTCTGTATCGATTCTATTAGTGCCAATTAAATAATTAATTGAACTAACTGGCGCTATAAAAATAAAATCATAAAAAGAAATAACTGAACGTAATTCATCATCTGTACCATTGTTAGCCTTATCCCAGACATCACCCCAATACGGAGATGATGCAATAATCAAGTGATCACGATCTTCATCTATTTGATCTTTAAATAATGAAGGTTCTCCATATGTTTGCTTTGTATATGATGTTGTTAACAATCTATATAACGTTTTTAACCCCACTTGGTCTTTAGCATATATTTGCAAGTATGTCGGGAATTGTTTTTCATAATAGTTAGAGGTTGTACATAATTTATTAATTTCTTCCACATGTTTGATTTGATAAGATGATAATTGATCAATCATTTTCATTCAAGCGCTATTAAGCACCTGGGCATCATAATCAGCTCTATGGGCGATATCTTCATCATATTCAATGCCATACTCACGACAAATTGCACCTAAATTATGACGCTTCATTTTGATGTTTATTGCTCTTGATAACTGCATAGTATCAATCATGATATTAGTTAGAATAGGCATGCCATTTTTTATCAACATTTTATTTAAAAATGGTAAGTCAAAATTGATACCGTTGTGGGCTATAAGAATATCATCACCAACAAATTCGCAAACCTTTTTTAAAACTTCTACTATCCCTGCACAATCTTTAACCATTTCATCAGTAATATTGGTCAATTTTGTAATGTGCGCTGGAATGGGCATTGATGGTTTTACGAGTCAATCAACTTTATCAATTGTAATTCCGTTTTTTATTTTAATAGCTCCAAATTCTATCATCTCACAGTGCTCATTATTTAAACCAGTTGTTTCGATATCAAACACAACATATTCATGATTAGCTAATGGGACATTATTTATTTGATTAATTACAATCGGGATATGACGGTTTCAAACATTTATTTCAACGCCATAAAGTGCCTTAATATCTTTAGCACAATCATCAATTTCTGGAAATGATTGAGCATTAGAACGATCAGCAAAACCAACTGCTTTAGCTTTGTGCTCACGAGCAAATTCAACAACATCTTCAGCTGAACATATACCATCTTGAGTTGACATTTTTGTATGTGAAAATAATTCAATACGTGGCTTAGAAAAGTTTTCAACTACCTTAGCTTCAGCAGGAGTGGCAATTTTTTTAATTGCTTTGACTTGGCCAACAATTGCTTTCTCATATTCTGCATCATATTCAAAAAAGGCAGTAACTTCAACCCAATCATTAACACTAAAAGATTGGTTTAACGCTCTAGTGGCATCGGTTGTAGCAAATGCTTTCAAGATGTGTGCGGTTGTTCCATCATGGACATATCAAGTAAAGGGCATCTTAATATTTTTTCTTTCTAATATCTTAAAAATTTTGCATTTTAAATTTTTAAGTTCATGGATTTCTTTACTAATTGAAATTTGGTGTAATTTCTTAAATTGTTCTTCATTACGTTTTAAAATATCTGAATGATACTTTTCGACCATTTTACCAATATTAATAACCTTAAATGTGACATCATTAACAACAATAGAATAGTGGTAAAAATATGAGATTAATTGTTCTTTATGTTTGCTAATAATCTTATCATTTTCATTATCACTCTCATAAGATAATACTCCATTATACAATTTGAAAACTAGGGCACTAAAATCACTAGTGTGTTCAAGTTTAATGTTGTTATTTTTGAAAAAATTAATGATATATTTATTAAGCATGGAGAAATTGCTGGTTGCTTCATAATTAATGTCAGCATGCAATTTGCTATCCTTTTTGATATTAAAATGTATCATATCTAGCAACTCAACTGACACCAGATTTTTGAAGTTAAAAACAACTATAATTTCATCAACATCACGTTTGCAATAAAAGTTTCCACACTCCCTAATACTGTCTAACTCTTCAAATGTGAAATACCCACCTTGGACTAAGAATAGTTCGTGTTGTTCCATAACATCATTATATAAAATGTTTAAGGGTTCTATATTAATCACCTTTTTTCCTAACCTTGTCAATTAAAAAATTATAAACTTAGGATTGTTTATATTGGACATATTTTTTCCTCAAATTATCTAATTTACCGTTGATAGCTGGATATTTTGTTGTTAAATCTTGCAATATATTCATGAGATTATGTATTTTTGTTTCATTATAAAAATTATTTTTTTTATCATGTGATGTAGAAAATTTTCAAAACCAATAATTATAAGTGTAAATAGGCGTAAATGAAAATGTCTTACATTTATCTAAAATCAAAGCTAATAAAATAACGTCTTCATGACAATGATTGCTTAATAGTTTTGAATAATCTAATGACTTCAAAAATTCGACTCTAAATATTTTCCCAAAACAACACCACCATTTTCCTAAACCAATAACCCCGTTAAAATCTTCTATATAATCACTGACATTGTATAATTTTTTATGATACAAAAAATACTTCAATCCGCAACAAAAATAACCTCAAAAGTTAGTGCCTATACGTAGAAAATTATTTTTAGGCTTAACTTTTGAACATACAATATCACGAGACCCATTTTTTGATATTTCATGCATGTAATTGGATATTGCGTCTTCTTCTAAAGTATCGTCCGCATCAAGAAAAACAAGAAAATCTTGTTGAACAATATTTATCATTTCAATTCGAGTTATCGCAATACCTCTATTCTCGTGTGATATAATCTTAATATTACTGAATTCTTTTGAATACTCCCTTATAAATTCTAATGTGTCATCCGTGGAGCCATCATCACACATATATATGTATATATTAGGATATGTCTGTAATAAAGCTGAGTCGAGACATTTTTTAAAAACTATTTTATTTTTAGTTATACAATTATAACACGGAATACAGATTGCACATGACGGCAGTGTGTTAGTCACATTATTAGCACATTTGCAGTTTATACTATGTGTCCTATTTTTCATAATTATTAAAACGAACTTGGAAGGGGCGCGCCCTAATTATACCGTATGCGCTCTTAATCTTAAACATATATAATATATTATATAATTAAAGACAAACAGTAAATACACCTGATTCTAAGTGTATGAAAGGGATGCTTAAAATACCGACAAATAACAACATCAAAATGTGAGGTCTTAGCTATAAAATTCTTTAATTTTACTTATAAAATTTGCCATCGAATTATTCACTTTAACATACTCATAACCTTTTAGACCAAAAAGTTCAAGATCTTTTCTAGAATAATTGTTACTGATTTCAAAAATTTTTTCGGAAAGTAGTTGAATTTTTTCAGCATTATTTTTACAATCAAAGCCAAAAGTAAAGGTTGTGTCGCTAATGCTGTTAACACTTCCAATTTTTGGGCATACAAAAGTTTTTTTGTTAGATAATGAATAAAAAATTGACGCAGAATTTAATTGATGGTTCAAATTTGGTGCATAGATTTGAATATCAGATGTGTTAAACCAAGCATTAAAATTCTTGTCATCAATAAATTTAAAAATTATTCTAATGTTTGGGGTTTTAACCACAGATAGTAATTTTATACGATAAAATAAATTGGAACATTTACCAACAATTAGCAACTTTATATTCGGCTTTTTAATTTCGTTGAATACCTTAATTATATGCTCAATATTCTTACGCTTTTCTATCAACCCATGAAACATAAATACTATGTCATCATCTTTAAATTCAAATTTCTTGCGATAATCACATTTTGAATATGATATATAGTCAATATAATTGGGGTGTTCCACAAATACAATATTATTCTTAAAGTTTTCGTAATTTTTTAACGGTGATAATTCTGAGATTGAATCGTTTTCGCAATGCACAAGAATTTTTTTAGATAATAACAAAAATTCCGTATATAAATTTACCTTATCTTCAGGTATTTTATTGTGTAAAGTAGTATATAACCCTCCCCCAGCGTTTATGTATTTTTTTATTTTTATTAATAAATTTTTGTCAATTATGGCAGTTCCGCATAAATTTATATGTATAGCATTGACTGTTTTCGGGAATCCAAATATCCTATATAAAAAATTGCTTTTTAAATAATTAACCCCAATCTTGTTAGCATTATCGGTGAAAAAATTCAAATATTTATTTCTCTTTCAATGAAAAGGTATTAAAATTATTTTTTTCATATTTTATACATGATGATTTACTCAATATGCTTATTATACAACACCTAAAACATTACCAAAACTACTAACTTATATCTATCATTTTTGCCATTATTTATTTGCTATAATTAAACTATGGAACTTGAAACAAATTTACTAAATCCAAACGGCAGTTATCTTCTAATAGGACAACGACACTATATAATGTGAGAATATGATCTTGCTTACAAGTACTTTAAATTAGCTGCTAAACAAGGTGATCTTGAAGCAGAATACCAATTAGGAAAAATATATTCAACACTTACTTGAGCTAACCATAATAGTGAAGAATCTATAAAGCATTATAAATCAGCATTTGAGCGTGGTTATAAGCTTAGAAATGACACACTGCATATACTAATTTTTCCTAGAATAAATTTTGTCAAAAATGCCGCCAACAAAAATTTCAAATTGGGACAACAGTATGATGAAATGGGAAAGCATAATCTGTCAGTCAAATATTACAAATTAGCAGCTGATAAGGATAACGATGTATATGCACAATATGTTTTAGGGTGTAGACATTTTAATGGATATGCAGGGGATAGTTTAAATATCTCTGCGCCTAACAATGTACCATCAAGTTATAAAAAATCCGTAATGTATTACCAACTCGCTTCTAAACAGAAATATGCTCCAGCGCAGTACCGGTTGGGAGTAATGTATTATTGAGGTTATTGAGTAAAAATAAATTATAAAAAAGCTGTGAAATATTTCATATTAGCTGCTAAACAAGGTGAAAATGAGGCACAATACCATGCAGGTACCATGTACTATGAGGGTCTTGGAGTTAAACAAAACTATAAAAAGGCTATAAAATATTACGAATTAGCAGCACAACAGCACAATGAACATGCTTTGTATCAATTAGCTTTTTTATATTCACAAGTTGATGGAGTAAAGCGTAACTATGAAGCGGCTGCTAAATTTCTAGAATTAACACATGCTAGATTTTTCTAAAATTTTTGCAATTTTATTTTGTATAATTAAACATGCGAACTAAAGCGTGGCTTTGATTTTGGTTTACGTCCGAGTCATAAATAATTTTGTACTATTGTTACTTTATAACACTAGTCCAAAACCACCAAAATAACTGTAATTAAATGTGATAAAAAACGATATTTTCTGTTTTAGGTGCTAGTTTTATAAAAACTGACCGGTTACAGATACTATATTATTATAATATAACTATATGAACCATATACTTGGAGCAACTATTATTCCACATATGACCACTGCTTTTATTGAAGGCATAGTTTGGTTCATTTTTCAACTATTAACTCCAGTGCTTGATATAATCATGACATTCTTGTATACGGTACTAGTTTGGGGTCCGTTAATTGCGATTGATACACTAACAACTATGTTTCGTTATTTCTCGACTGGTTTTATGTCCCAACTCTTTACAGGCTCCACAAACCCTGATGGTTCAATTAACATAACTGGTGCTTCCTTTGCTGATCTTAGTACATCAGTGTTTTATCGAATTGTTCTAATTATATTCACACTTTCGCTAATGCTATTCTTTATTAATTTCTTATTAAAATTTGTAAAGAGAAGTAATGTTGACTCAGAAGGAAACCCAGTAGCTGTGCAAACAAATAGGTTAGTATCACTTAAATGACCACTAATCATGGCGGTTCTACTGACTTGTACACCACTTATTTTATTGAGTGCTGATTCTGCCATCAATTCACTTATTGGAATATTTAATCCTGACGGTACTTTAAAAATTAGTGACACTGACAAAAGTCAACTAATGAACTCCTTGTATAGTACTAATGGGGCATTTACTGTGCTTGGTGATATTTCAACGCGAGTTCGGCCTGGTGGTATGCCATATTCAGATTACATAGGACTAATTAAGTCAACGTCAAGTTCGATGATTAACGAATTAAACAACATATTACAAAATCCTGATAATGCTGGTGAAGCACTTCCTGACTATACGCTCACTTCATATATTAGCTATTTACGACAAATTTTGATTATGACTGATAGTATTGAAAACTATTTAATTAGTGACTTGCCAAATGATTATTCACGCAGTATTGATATTGTTTCATGATCATCTCCTGGTAGCTATTTATCAAGCGCTGATTCATCAGCACTTGTTGGTGTAGTTTCACGCTTACAAGAGTTTATTGGTAAACATGAGGAGTTAGATACGACGATTGGAAAAATTGGAGATATGAGACCATATGATTATGCAAAAATGATGAGAATTTTTGAACATTATGATGCTGCTTTAGAAACTCACAATACTCTAATTGGTCTATTTGATACTTGAAAAACATCATACAACATGTACAATCCTGGTGATAGTAGCGTTGGTTACTACGTTCGTGGCGATACATCAGCTGCTAAACAAGTAATAAATGGTGTCAATGGTATAGGTCTATCAGCATTTGCTACTCGTATTGATAACCCTGATGGTATTAGGCTTGTTAAAACTTTATATACAATGGTAACGGGTGACAGCAATTCTAACCATTGGAATAATGGTTCATATAGTGAAGGTATATCACATTTTTCTCTTAGTAAATTTATATTTGCTGCCTTAGTTTGTTGATCATTTGTGATTTTAGTATACCAATTTACCAAAATGGCTATTGAACGAACATTCTATATTATTTATGGTTGATCAATTGGTTGATTATACCTAGCTCAAGGAATTAACGATCCTAAGATACCAACTAAGTGGTATAAGGCACTTTATGGACGATGGTATAGTATTATTATCTTCTTAGTATTGTTTGAAACAGCAACAATATTGTCCGATGCTGTTTGGAAACCCATCTATGATACTGTTAATAATGACCCAGTTAGTATAGAGTTTCTTGACGAAGGGAATATCTTTGCTTATTATGCAACAGCTATTGCGATTGAATCAATATTCCAAGTGGCATATCAATTTGGTGAATCAACAACCCAATCACTATGAAATGCTACTATTGAAAATACTTTTGCTTCAAACATGCAACGTTCTAATGCCTTGGGAGCTGGACAAGCATATTTTCAAAGTGCATGAAAAACTGGAACTGCTGTAGCTAAAAGAGCAGCATACCATCTGACAGCTGGTTCAATCCGAAGTACAGTTGTAGGTTTGAAAGATAAAGATGACTTTTTCCAAAACCATATTGCGATGTGGTCATTTGGTCGTGAGCGAGCTGAAGATGGTTCGAAAATGACTGGTAAGGGTTCAATTGGATTCTTAGGTTTTCACTTTCAAAGTTCACGTAATAATAAAAAGCATGATACAATGATGTACTTGCAATCTCAACGTATGTTAAACCAGAAAAAAAATGCTGAAAACCGTCGTAAAAATGGTGGTAGTATTGTTACTGTTGATGATTTTGAAAATACAGATTACAGTAAAAGTCATAAGGATGGTACTACTGATGTAAAATACCGATATAAAATTAATAAATCTGAATCAACGACTATGTATGCCGGAATTGGTGGTGATCGTGGAAAATGAGAAATGAATGATGGTAGTGTTCTTCCTTCAAAAAAAGATGGTCATAGTACACTTTGAAATTATGCTGGTCGTGGAGTGACAGATTCAGTTACATACCACCCACAAAAAAATAACAAAACTTATGCTACATATGAAGAAGCTCAGATGAAGCAAGCATATTTTTGTGCAAAACACAAACGAGAAGCAGAGTTGGGTGATGCTGATATGCAAGCATATATTGCACACTTGGAGCAGTGTAAAGAACAAGGCGTGAGTACAAAAATTCTAAACGTTGAAAGTTGAAAGGAATGACGAGATTCAGGTGGACGTGACCAACCAAGTATTTCTAAGCATGCCTCATATAAACAAGATGATGAGCGAAACACTTTTTTCCATGTTCCTAAACAAGAAGATATTGATTTTTTAAAGAATGCATCTGAGGCAGATAAGATTGCTTTTCACCGCCAAAATTCAGGTGGACATGCTGATGCTGACACAAAAAAATATGCAACTGATCTTGCTGACCAATGAATGCGTCTTAATAAGTTAGTTCCTGGAATGAATGAATTAGAAGTTACACGGGCAGATATTGATAAACTTGATATAGCTCTAGCCAAACCATCAGAACCAGATCAGTTTGGTCGTACTGTTAAAACAGTTGAAAAACCTCAAAGTTATGAAGAAATAGTTAAGGCTTTTAAAAGTCAAATTCCAGATCGAGACAAGTATGAAGCACTATGAGAAACTAACCAAGGTAGAGGACACATGAATCCCACAGAAACACAAATTGCTGAGGGTCATCACGACCACATCATCCGTGCCACTCTAGGTATGCAAGAAGCTGTAAACAAAGAGTATCCGCGTGGTCGAGATGATAATCGAGTACTATATGAATTTAATGATCCTAACCCTGAAAATACTGATGAACGAATTCATAATTATTATGGTACTGAGGCATATTCACAATATACCCCAGGTTCAAAAGAAATTGGTGGTGATGACGCCAATCCTATTCGTATGCCATCTACTCATGCTAATCACAGTGATGGTGATCCAAATACTGTTGATCTACCAGAATATGGAAATAGAGTTGCCAAACCTGCTGAAAAATATGACTCACAAAAATTTTATGATGATCTTGATGAGCATTTAGCTGATATTGCGCATGAAGCTAATTCCATCGGTAATACATATGATTCAATGTTCTTACAAAGTGAAGATCTTGAAAATGCATCAGACGCTGCACAATCAGCTTCCGCTAATGCTAACAATGAAAATGATAATCAAAACTTTGACCAGCCTGATCGAGCCACACAGTTTTCATACGCTAAAGATAATCCATTTGACATCTTCCAAGACACTGGTGTTCCTGGAGAAGCTGACGATATTGAAGAATATGACTACGAAGCATTGACAGCTCAAAATCCAAATTCATTACAAGAAAACCAATGAGATTTTTTCCACGATTCTAACCCATGAGGTAGTGGTGGAGAAGGTACAACTTCAACAAAAGGTGGATATGATGGTGGAGATTAATCAGATACTTTAACACCAGTACATTATCATATACAACAAACACTTAAAAACATTCTATATAATTAAGTAAGTACATCTCACTAACCAAACAACTTTAACATGTTTAATTTACTATTTAATTATCAAGATATAGAAAAGAACCACCACGCCTATAAATTTAACTCCATAAATGCAAGTACTAACTAAATTAAAAATACAATTATTAGCTGGTAAGGGAGGTGATGGAATTGTTTCTTTTGGCCACTTTATCCTTGGTGGTAAACCAAATAAACCTAATGGACCTGATGGTGGACCAGGTGGTTCAATATACTTAGTTGGTGATGAAAGTATTAATACTCTATTCCACTTACGCAATATCAGGAATGTACGCGCAATGGATGGAACAGATGGTTCGATTAAAAGCAAAGAAGGCACTAAGGGTAAAGTGGGTGATGATATCATACTTGCTGTGCCACTATTTACAAAAGTGTATGATGAAAATCATAATTTACTTTTTAATATTAATAGTAAAGAAAAAATATTAATTGCCAGGGGTGGAAAAAAAGGACTAGGAAACATGCATTTTGGTGATAAAAATAACCCTCATCCAATTGAACGCACATTAGGAGAAAGTGGTGAAAGCAAAACAATATTTTTAGAAGTTAATTCATTAGCGGATGTGGGTTTAGTTGGACTACCAAATGCTGGTAAATCATCCTTTATTTCCCTAGTGACAAACAATAAGGCAAAAATTGGAAACTACGAATTTACCACCCTTGAGCCAAATATTGGAATATTAGAATATTACAGTAAAGAATGTGTAATAGCTGATTTACCTGGTATAATTGCTGGAGCTAGTACAAATAAAGGACTGGGCATAGAAACCCTTGAAAATATCAAAAAATGTAAGTTTCTTTTGCTTTTTGTTTCAATGGATTTGCTAGATAATGATGATCCATATGTATCATACACTAAGATTAAAAAAGAATTAATGGCTTATGATATTGATACTAAATATATAATTGTCGGCACAAAAATCGATAATGCTTTCAAAGAAACAATTGATGACTTCCAAAAACACTTTCAAGAACAAGTATATTTCATAAGCACAATGGATAATAAGCAAGGAATTAATCAGTTAATTAAAAGTATATTCAATACACTCTATAAATAGTAAATATAATGTACGTACTTACTTTAACAAGTATGAATTTAATAGTTCATTTATATCAGATGCAATTATCGATGTAGCAATTGAATAACCAACCGTAAATAAAATATCCATAACACCAAGAATGATTCCAGCAATTCCTGAAATCTTCATCATTGATTTTACCTCTGACAGTTGTTTGAAATAGGCTTGCATATCTTTAACCCCTTTGACTGCGTTATCATAACTCTCTGCTAAAAGACGGTTTCGACCTTGTGTGATAAATGAATGTCCTGGATCTGGTAATTGTGGGGGTCTAACTAATCTTGCCGCATCAGCCATAACTCCTTCAATCATCTTATTAACAACCACACCACCAACCTTCATACAAGCTATATAAATCACAAGAATAATTATGCGAAGTATTGATTCTATCAGAAATGGAGCTAATTCAGCCACACCCTTAACAGCACCTCAACCCAAATCAGAATCTTGGGCACCAAAATCTTCATCAAGTCCAGACGCTAATTTAAGAGAATCATTAACTAGATCACATAGATTGTCAGTTAACAGCACCATAAATTTGTTATATAAACCATTAGCAACCAAATCAGCTGCTGTTGCTCTAACTGATGGAGATTTTGTTATGTCGCTGTAAATAAATAGTTGCGCTAAATATGCATCGTATGCTTTTTTGACAGCTTTATAGTTAGAACCATTCGTTGACATCAATTTTTGATAATAGATAACAAAAATTCTAATAACAGCTTCTAGTTTGTCTATCGTTTCATATGTGTTATAAATTTCATATATCAAGAATCCAATTGACATTAAATCAGAAGCGATCTGAAGTCCAGCTGCTAAAGCAAGTGGGAATACCGCTCAACATGATGATAAAATGAAAACATCATACACAAGTTTTATAGCATATGCAACTGTCATAGCAATATTAAGTGATGCATACACAGCATTAGTAGTGGCTAAATGTTTCAAATGATTAGTAAATTTTTCAATTATAGGAGCTTCAATAAACTCAATAATTTTTGCATGTTTTGCTAAATTATCTTTTTCTAATAATCCAGCACAGAATTTCATATTACTAGCTTGACGAGCACTAGTAAATAATGGAAGATAGAACTGATT
>JAITWZ010000035.1 GCA_031284985.1 Mycoplasmataceae bacterium | reverse complement strand
GAAAAACAAAGTCGACCAGTATTATCAAATCATATTTCTTCTGTTTTATCAAACATCAGATGTGCTGTTGTATTCATTAAAACACAGTTATTTGGGTCATCAACCTTATCAAGGAGATACTTATTTCAGGCGATTGTATTTTTTTCTTTATCGGCATATCTCTATAATTTATTATATCTATTCAATTAGCAAATACGAACTTACTGTTCTAATTTTAAGCAATTTTCCAGTATTTATCTTGCTATTACTTAGAATAGTAAGGATATACTATGTGTATTCTTGGAGGAGATGATCGGAATCGGACCGACGTATGCAGCTTGGAAGGCTGCGGTTCTACCATTGAACTACATCTCCACATGGTGCTGAAAGGGGGACTTGAACCCCCACGATGTTGCCACCACAGGATTTTAAGTCCTGTGCGTCTACCATTCCGCCACTTCAGCATTTTTTAAGTAGATGATAATTATACTACTGGTTTGATTGGTTTTCCTTCCACGGATTATGGTGCCCCACCCGAGACTCGAACTCGGGACCCTTTCATTAAAAGTGAAATGCTCTACCACTGAGCTAGTGGGACCTTGGTTGGGAAGGTTGGGTTCGAACCAACGCATGTCAGAATCAAAATCTGATGCCTTACCGCTTGGCTACATCCCAATATGGTGGACAGGAGTGGATTCGAACCACTGAAACCGAAGTGCTTGATTTACAATCAAGTGCGTTTGGCCGCTTCGCTACCTGTCCAAAGATAACCAATAAAACTTTTACTGAATTTTAGTTATCTTGATTTTATAGGGAGTCTTGATGTTTGTGACTTCTACCGTGTCACCTACACTTCGGCCAATTAAGCATTTGGCAACTGGACAAAGGTTAGAAATTTTATTATTTTCTGGATCAACTTCAATTTCAGAAACAATTGTGTAAGTTGCTTGCTCCCCATCCTTAACATTAGTGTAACTAACTGTAGAACCTAATTTAACTCGATCACTCTTAGTAACACTAGAAATTACCTTAACGTTCTTTAAAGTGGTTTGAATTTCATTAATTCTTGACTCAACTTCACCTTGACGGTTCTTTGCTGCATCATAGTCAGCATTTTCACTTAAGTCACCTTGGTCACGAGCAGCAGATAATTCCTTGATAACATTCGGACGCTCAACATCCACTAAATTTTTAAGTTCAGTTTCTAACTCTGTTTTCTTTTCTTTTGTAATTTCGATTATATTTTCCATAGACTGACCCTATATATCTTATTATAATATATTATAAGTGTTTGATTGATAATATCTTTATAATTATTCAATTAATAGTTAAAATTGCAATTAAAACACGCATATTTTAGTATAAAATGTGGAATTTAAGGGTTTTTACATGATATTTTGGCTCAGTATGCAACATAGTTGGTTAATACCTTTGCTATAGAAGTGGTAAGATATATAATTAAATATATGCCAGTTTATTTATTATTGTTAACAATATTGGTGCTGGTTTTTACAGTATTTTTTGCGATTTTTGGATATACAAATCATTATTTGTTCTCAAAATGTCTAAAATTGAAGCAAAGATTCAACGCTTTATCAATATTTGTGGATAGAGTTAACTTTACACATGTTGAAATTTTAGGGAAGAAACACAAGAACATTGATGACTTGCTTAGTTATCTAAACATCCATAAAATGAATATTCGTAATAATTTGGAAGTGGTTAAATCTAAAATCTATAAATTAACTGATATTAATAAAAAGATGCAATTCAGAAAAAGCCTAGAATTATATAGAATCATTAATCAAGATTTATTGTGTTTGGAAAAAAGTCGCCAAATAACTGTTAGCTCAATTGCCAATACAGATGAATTTTATAACGAACTTTCAGATATTTTAATCGGTTTGTGTGATGGTGAAAACGAACTTGAAAAGTTTTATAAAGAATTTTTATATAAAAATGAATATAAAAATGAGGAGTATGCCAACTTAATTAAAAATATTGAGCAAATATGTAAGGAGCTGTTAGAAATTCGTACTAATGTTAATTATGAGGAGTTTATTAAGAAATCATTACAATGTGCCAACTTTCTTTCGAATTTGTACGACATGATTGACGAAACATATTCAGCAGCTGTTGTATATAAATATTTATACTCGTTATATCAAAGCATTGACGATCTTAATCTTGATAAAGAAATTAATAATCAAGCAGAACTTAAATCCATTAGAACAATAAAGATTAATGGTAAACAAGCACTTGAAAAACTACAACAAGCCATTAATACATTTGATGCTCGGAATATTAATAAGCATATGCTTGTAGCTTCCAATAATATCCAAGGTGCTTTAAGACATATTAATTTATTTAAAAAGTCACACAAATTACTTAAAACACAATTTGATAAATTACGTGCAATGATTAGCCAAATTCATGGGATTAGTGCTGAGTTATCCAAAGATATTAGTGCCATCCAAGATAATTTCAAAGATAAGAATATTGACTTATTTAATGAAATAAATGTGATAATTGGTCTTACTAAAAAAATTACACGCCAAATTGATGAAGCATTTAATGAAACCTATGTTGCTAATTTAACACACACTGAATATATCACAATGCACGAGCAGTTAATTACTACACTAGTTGATTGGAAAGAAAAGATGAAGAAAGCATTGGCAACCATTGAAACAAAAATTAGTGATTTTATTGCTATAAATGATGGCTATGCTCGAGCAAAAATTATTACTATTTATCTTAAGAAATCTAAAACAAGTGTCAATTCATCTAACCATGCTGTCTTAAATAATTTTGATGTAATTATTAAAACTATTGATAAAAATTTGAATAATTTATCACAAGATTTTGATAAGCATTACAAACAAGCACAAAGTGAATTAGAAAATATTAATGCTGACTTAAATGCTTTTATTAATAAAGTTTATGTTGATCAACATTTGTTAATATATGCCAGAAACTTAACTCGCTATGCTGAGCAATTTAGACATTATGAACAAGCCCAAGAAACATTCGCTGCTGTTGATGACTTTAATGGTGCACACCATTATCGAGATACTATAAATAGCTTACTAAACTTTTTGCCAAGAGTCACAAAGCAAAAAAGAAGTGCTCATAATGAATAATAAGATTTTGATTGGTTCAATGCAATCAGTTACTGCTCCCAATTATCTGCTACAAGCCTTGAGTGACGCCATTGCTTGCAATGAAAATTGTTTTATGGTCTATACAGGCTCACCACAATTTTTCCGCCGTACAGCATTACCACAAATGAAGATAGCAGAATTTAAAAAGAAATGTATAGAGGTAAATTTTGATTTAAATAATCTTATAGTTCATGCTCCATATGTAATGAATCTAGCTAGTGCTGATGCTCGTATTCAAGAACTATCCTTGGAATTTTTAAATAGTGAAATTAAGCGCTGTATTGCTTTTGGTGCAAACAAAATTGTTGTCCATCCAGGTAGTGCCACAAATGGTATCTCATTAATTCAAGCTATTACTAATTGTATAAATATCATTAACAAATTAGACAATACTGAAGTCACTATTTGTATTGAAACAATGAGTGGAAAGGGTGGTGAGATTGGTGTTGATTTTACACAGATTAACCAGGTTATTGCTGGTGTAAAAAATAAACATCTAATTGGTGTGTGCCTAGATACATGTCACATCCATGATGCTGGATATGATTTATCAAAAATTGATGATGTGATTGATGAATTTGATAAAGTAATTGGTTTAAAATACTTAAAAGTTGTCCATCTAAATGATTCAAAAAATCCACGAGGATCACACAAAGATCGCCACGAAAGAATCGGTATGGGGTCAATCGGTTTTGATAATTTAATTAATTTTGCCTATCACCTTAAATTAAAAGATATTCCTAAAATTCTTGAAACACCAGTTGGTGATTCACTTGTAGAAACATATTCCGAAGAAGTTAAACACATACTTAATAAATCACTAAAATAAAGTTAATTATTTTTTTTCATGTTTTTAATAGCTTTTTTAGCTTCAGCATCTGCCATGTCATTGTACTCATTATTTGAATGCCCCTTAACTTTAACGAAACTTACATTTAAAGCTTTGAAAGCTTGGTCGCGTTTCTTGATGTAGAATCGGGCAATTTGCGAATTAGCTTCCCATTCATTTAAATACCAACGCGATACACCTTCATAGTCATGATAAATGCATACATCAGAAATATTATGTCTAATACATCACTCTAAAGCATTTATCGCTGCCATGATTTCTCCTGAAACATTGTTAGCTCCACCAAATTTCTTATTATCACCTACACCACCAAATTTACTAATCACTTGATCATTATTAAGTACAATAACACCATATGAATAAAAATCAGTGTCTTTATCATAGCTTCCATCTGTGTAAATTTTGTGAGTGGGTGCTACTTTAGGTGAATTAGTTTTTTCTTGTAGTCAATTATCAGCTTGGGTACGTGATAAAAATGATTTATAAATTGCTCCTGGATATCCTTTGACTTGTTGTGAACATTCCTCTCAAGTGCTAAATATACCAGTTTTTTTACCAATTTTAACTGCATAAAATTTGTTTGCTGCCATATTCTAATTATAATAATTGCATCACAAATCTTAAAATAGCCTTATTAACAATTATGAAAAGCTATTTATATTTATACATTTTTCTTATACAATGTGTTTCATCTATGTTAAGGAAATGAGTTAATTAAATTAATCAATCCATTTTCAAATTTGTCTATATTTTTAATACTTACCAGTTTCTATATTTTGTAATCTGCATGTCGGGTTAAAAATGTTGTTAAACCCATTTGTGCTATATTTGTTTTTAAATAAAAGTGTATAATATACATAGTTAGATAGACAAACCAGTCAAGATACATTCACCAGTATCACATTATCAGGGTTTTTAGGTTAGATATGATAATTTATCAAGAAGATTTAGGAACTTTTGTTCAACACTGTAAAAACGGTAATATAGAAAATGAAATCTCTCAAAGGATGGGTTTTCATGGTATTTTCAATGGCAATAAGTCGATGAGAAATTCATGAACTAATTCATTGCCACAAATGGCACACATTTTAGAAAAAGCGAACCTTAATAAACAACTAGATGTAGCAATTGAATATCGTATCGCCACCAGTTGCAAGCAAGTTGATTTTATGATTTATGGTGATAACGTTGATAATAAACCACAAATTATCATCATTGAATTAAAACAATGGAGTGAAGTAAAAGACTCGGTTAAAGAGAATTTTGTTTATACAAACCCCCATCATAATGAATGAGCTGACTGTTGACATCCTTCAATTCAAGCTTTCAATTATGCAAACATTATTAGAAATTTTAATGAATATGTACAAAAACATGATGTAGGAATTAAGGCATGTTCTTATTTACATAATTTAGAAAATTTATATGACATAACAATTAAAAATATAGATAAGTTTCCTCTGATAGAAATTGTACCAACGTTTTTAAAAAATGATATTGATTTAATGAGACATTTTGTACAAAATAATATTCAAAAACCTAATAAACAATTGCTATATTCAGTTGATAATAGCAAAATAAAACCTTCAAAACAATTACAAACAATGCTTTCATCAGCTTTAAAAGGGAATGGGTATGATACTTTAGATGATGATCAAGCATATGCAATTGCTTCAATTGTTCAACATGCCACTAGCAATATCAATAGTGAACGTCGTGCAACGATTATTATAAGAGGTGGACCAGGAACAGGAAAGTCAGTAGTAGCGATTAATGCTTTGGGACGAATTATTTCTAAATATGGATTAAATGCATGTTATGTAACAAAAAATTCTGCTCCGCGTGTCTTGTTTAGAAAAGAGTTGATTAGTTCTAATGATCGTTCCTTAATGAATTTATTTAAATCTCCTGTTGCATTCACTAGAAGTGGGGAAATGAGTTATGATTGTCTAATTGTTGATGAAGCACATCGAATTGTAAAAATGTCAAACTATCCAATTTATGTTGAAGACTCACTTAATGATATTTTCAAAGCTAGTCGGGTTAATGTTTTCTTTATTGACGAAGAACAACAGGTTACAACCAAAGACTATTGTACTATTGACTTAATTAAAAAATATGCTCTGAAATGAAATTCCAAAGTTATTGACGAAGATTCACTAAAACTAAGTTCACAATTTCGTTGTTTAGGTGGGGTAGAATACATTTCAATGATTAGAACATTTTTAGGATATGAAAAAAGTTTAAGCAAATTCCAATCACCAAATTTTCAATTTAAGGTTTATGACTCTATTTCAAAAATGAAAAGTGATCTAAAAATTTTAGATGATAAATTTTCTAAAGTACGGATTGTAAGTGGATTCACCCATGATTGAGCTAGTAGAAAAAATCCTGATGTTAATGATTTTGTGATGGAAGATGGAGCTTTTAAAGCGAAATGAAATCTTGGAAATAAGGGTGCTGATTACTCATGGGTTGGTGATGCATCTAGTTTTAATGAAATTGGTTGTATCCATACATGTCAAGGTATTGATCTAAATTATTGTGGTGTTATTATTGGCAAAGACATGATTTATCGAGACGGAAAGATTGTATTTTGCCCAGCTGCTATGTCTAGTGATGATAAGTCATCTGGAATAAAAAATTGTGGTTCTGAATCATTAGCAGCAAAACTAATACGTAATACTTATCAAGTACTATTAACTAGAGGAATGCGTGGATGCTTTGTATATTGCGAAGATAGTGCATTAAATACTTATTTGAAAACATTCATTGCTTAAATTTTCTTTAAAAATACCAATACCTAATTATTACCATTTAAATAATGTAGTTACTTCTTTATTAGCAACAATAAATTATGCTAATCACTACAAACGTGATAATTTTAATATTTCAGTTCACAACATTTGTAGCTAGCACAAATATAGAGCATTATAAGCACAACAATATCCTAAGATATTACAATTATTTAAATGGCGGAGATGATGGGAATTGAACCCATTTCCACAATTATCTTCCTAACAAATACTACAGTTTAGTGCTATTTCGTTCTTCAACGCTTTTTATAGTAATAGCACAACTAAAAGCGACATATCCAAAATGTTTTTCTTTTCTATGCATTGGAGTTATAGAATATATCAATTTATTAGAGGTATAGTTGTAAATTGAGAAAACAATTTATACCTTATACTCGACTACGAGCCTTACGACTAAGCGTAAAGGGCAGTTTGAGTTGGCAAGCTACCAGTATAGAATGAAGACTCTACACTTGCAGTGTCAGATTTAGTTTCGTCATGTTGGCGAGACCTCGAGCTATAAAGGGCAAACCCTACTGCATTTGAAATTCCAATAGTCATGTCGAGACCTTGGCATCCCCATATATATTATAGTAGAAAGTGTAAAGTATTGTGCAGTTAAGAAAAATTATTAAATTTTAATACGTTCGTTAATGAGTGCGCTACGAAAATCATATATTGGTTTGCGGTTTTGATTACCACGAGTGATATATGAAAGTAATTCCATAAAAGTAAAAGATAAAGTACCCATGACAAAATAGAAAAATACTATAAAAAAAGTTGGAAATTTTACAAAAAATATAATTGACATATGGTTGTAATAATAAGAATCTTTTGGAAGAACAAGGTAATAGAGCGTGACTGTTATTCCAATTAAAACAATTGTAAATATTAATGACGGCAAAATGTTTTTTAAAGTTTGCATAAATGCATTATTAACTTTTTTCTTTGTAACAATGAATCTTGGTTTAGTATGAAATAAATATGATGATAATCAGCAAGTTAAACCGGTAAATATGTATCCGGCATATAGGAGTGGAAATAAAATAGCATATGGAATGAAAAACCACGAACTATTAAAGCCTTTATTTTTACATGAAAGTATAAAAAATATTATTACCAAGATAACATTTTGAAAATAAAATAATGAAGCTAAAATATACAATGAACCGATAATTTCTGACTGCATAAATAGGGAAATTACAGGGTATATTACCAATAAAATTACAAGATACGGCATTCTAAGAACTGATGATATGCCAACAAGAAATAAATTTAATTTCGAACATAGATCAAATGGATATTTAATAGGGTTATAGAATCCTTTCTTACACATTTCGTACAACCCCTTATCTCAGCGATATGCCCTTTTAGTGTAGGTTCGATAGTCATAAGGATCTAACGATAATGAAAGGCAAATGTTAGTGAATCTTGCATGTCATCCTTTTTTTAACAATGAAAGCGAAACTGCTCCATCTTCTGATAAACAATCAGGTCACATTCCATTAATTTCCAATAATGCATTTTTACGATAAGTACTACCAGCACCAGGCATAATTCTTTGCATAAAAGTAGTCTCAAAAACTCCCGGAACTCCAATAACTTCCTCATAAGTTCCTAAAAAATTCTGAAAGAGCGAACCTGTATTTATTGAGCCAGAACATGGAGTAATTACAGCCAATTTTTCATTAGCATAAAAAAGTGGTACATTCATTTCAACATGCTTTGGGTTTAAAACATCACCAGAATCAACATGAACAAAGAAGTCTCATTCTGAATTTGTTAGTTGAAAGAAATTACTAAAAGCACATGCTAGACCACAATTATACTTCACATCATTGACCATTTTTTTATGTCCTCTAATTACTCTAACATTATTTTTTATTGCATATTCGTCGATGGTTTTGCACATGTTCATATCGGTTGAATCATCTAAAATATAATATTTACAATTTCTATATGTCTGGTTGAAAGTGGCGATTGTGCTTTCCAAACAAAAATCATTGAATACTGG
>JAITWZ010000039.1 GCA_031284985.1 Mycoplasmataceae bacterium | reverse complement strand
ATCTCATTGGCTATTTCAGTTGCTCAAATTACCATCGAATTATGATGAGGTGAAATCATGAAAAACAAAATATCTAGTCTAAATGTTTAGCCATAAAGTTAAAGTAAGAGCAGAAAACGAAGTAGATTCTAAACCAAATGATAATCTCTTCCCATTCATAAAATTTTTAGATGAAAGTCCAGAAGGGCAAGAACTAGTTAAAAAATATAACTTGGAAAAAGTCCCCAAAAGTTCCAAAAAGCGGTATCAAAAAAAGTATAATCTTTTGTGATGTTATGTCCTCATTACCTTTTGCTATATATGCTTATGCTATTTAATTCTGTCTTTGTTAGTTATTGATGGATGAGGAGATTGATTAAAATCTGCTTTATATAAAGATGATGTCGCTGAAATTAATTTCACGCTTCCTGTTATTTCAATTGTTGTTTTAGCTTTCGTAGCAGCTGCATTTATATTTTATTTGATGTTTGGTGTAAGTTGATATTATTCATCACTAGCGCATATGTGCTTACGAAACTACTACAAAACACATAAGGATAAAAAAGAATTATATTATATAAGTGTAAAATTTGTTAAATTACTAATTAAAAAAACTATAGCTATTTCACCATCAGAAAAAAATATATTTTTAAATAATTATCAAGATAAAAAATTAACGAAAAAAACTGACGAGATGATTAAAAAATTCTCTGAAGATTATGAAAATGATGTCGAAGACGATATTGAAGATGAATAGAAATTTTAATACCTAATCACTATTTCATTCGACTCTTTAATACTTTACAGACTTCACTAAAATCAAGGTTCTTTGCCCTTAATAAAACTAAAAGATGGTAAATTAGATCACTACTTTCATTTGCTAACTCTTTATTATCACCAGCTGTAGCTGCTAAAGCAGTTTCTACACCTTCTTCACCAACTTTTTGGCTGATACGTTTAACACCAGATTTAAAAAGCGATGTTGTATAGCTATCTTTAGGCATTTTTATAGATCTTTGTTCAATAATCGTATTAAGGTCAACAATTGTTTTAATTGCTGGAACATAAGTGTTATGGAAGCAACTAATTGTACCAGTATGACATGTAGGACCATCTGGTTTAGCAAACACTAAGATGCTATCATTATCACAATCAGTATCGATATCAACTAAATGTAAAAAATTTTTTGATGTTTCACCCTTAGTTCATAGGCGTTGTTTACTACGACTATAGAAAGTAACTTTTTTTGTTTTAATGGTCTTTTCAATTGCTTCCTTATTCATAAAGCCTAACATGAGAACTTGCATTGTCTGGTAATCTTGGATAATACATGGCACCAAACCATCACTATATTTCTTAAAGTCAATTTTTTTAATATTTAACATTTTCTTATTTCTACTCCTTTCTTAATTAAAGTATCTTTTAGTTTTTTGATGGTTACAATATTCTTATGAAATATAGAAGCTGCTAGTCCACCAGATGCTTTTGTCTTTTTAAATAAGTTAACAAAATCTACTTCACTACCAGCACCACCACTGGCAATGACGGGGATTGAAACATTATCGCATAGTAAACTTACCTGTTCAAGGTCATAACCCTTTCTTACCCCATCCTGATTCATACAGTTAAGAACTATTTCTCCAGCTCCTAGTTTTTCCACTTTCTTCGCTCAATCAATGGTCTTTAGTCCGGTATTAGTGATTTTTTTACTATCACCAGTATATTGATACACATAATATTGTCCATAATCCATATAGCTATCAATACCAACTACCACACATTGTCTACCAAAGCGTTTTGAAAGTTCAGTAATTAATTTAGGGTTATTAATGGCTGGGGAGTTAATAGAAATTTTATCAGCACCATTTTCTAAGATGGTAGCAGCATCTTCAACTGTTTTAATCCCACCTGCCACACAGAAAGGAATATTGATAACATTAGCAACTTTTTTAATTCACTCTTTGCTAACTGTACGGTCCTCACATGAAGCTGTGATATCATAAAACACTAATTCATCTGCACCATCCTCACTGTATTTTTTGGCTAATGTGACAATATCACCAACAACAATGTGCTGTTGAAATTTAACGCCCTTAATTACTTGGCCATTTTTTACATCTAGACATGGTATAATTCTTTTCTTTAACATAATGCAATTGCCTTTTCTAACTTAATTTTGTTTTCATATAGTGCTTTACCTATAACTGCTCCATAAACATGATATTTGTTTAAAGTAGTAATGTCATCATAACTACTAACTCCACCACTAGCAATAAAGTTAATATTATTATATGTAGTTGTCAATGTTTTATAAAATTTTGTATTTAAACCAACTTGCATACCATCTTTGCTAATATCAGTTGCTAGCACATATTTTAAATCTGGATAATTCTTAATCAGGTCATAGAGTGAGATATTAGAAGTTTTTGTTCAACCATTAGTTGCTAAATACGGGATATCATCTACCATCTTAAAATCAAGAGCTAAGACAATTTTCTCACAACCAAATTTTTTAAAAATTTCTTGTGTTAGTTTGATGTTCTTGACAGCTAGTGAACCAATTACAACCCGGTCAATTTTATTTTTAATTAGCAGTGCTACATCATCAATGGCACGGACACCACCACCAACTTGGATGATGCCAGTAAAGTTTTTTCTAATTTCTTTAATAGTTTTTAGTTGCATAATCTTGCCATTTTTTGCCCCATCTAAATCAACAATATGTAATATTTTAGCACCACCATCTTGATACCGCTTTGCAACATCTGTAGGACTGATGGTATATTTTTCAATATCTTCAAAATTACCCTGTGTTAATCGTACCACAGTATTGTTAATTAAATCAATACTGGGGATGATTTTTAAAGATTGATAAAGTTTTTTAATAGTACTAAACCTGCCTTTCCAGATTTTTCAGGGTGAAATTGAAAGCCATAAAAATTATCACGATTTATTATTGCTCCAAATTTATTTCCATATTCACAACTTGCTAAAACATTTTTATCATCAAAATTAGCACAGTAACTATGAACAAAGTAAAAATCATCCGTATTTTTAATATCAGTTAAAATAGGGTGTTTCTTAACAACTGTTAAATTATTTCAACCCATGTGTGGGATGATTTTAGCATTAGTGATCTTTTCAACTTTTAGTGGAATAATGTCAAGACACTTAACATGTCCTTCAGCGCTTGACTTACATAGTAGTTGTGCCCCCAAACAAATTCCCAAAACTGGTTGCTTAAGGTTTTTTATAACAACATCAAGCCCTTTCTGTTTTAAAAGTTTCATCGCATAATCAGCGCTACCAACTCCTGGCAAAATTACTTTTTCGGCATTACTGATTATTTTGGCATCATCAGTGATAACGGTTTTAACTTTTAATATTTTGAGTGCATTAATAACGGAATTAAAATTAGCTCCACCACCATTGATTATGGCTATATACTTTGTTTTCACTATAAAGCCCCTTTCGTACTTGGTAATTGGTCAGAAACAATTTTTGTGGATTCTTTTAAAACCTTAGCAAAGCATTTAAAAATTATCTCAATGATATGGTGTGTATTTTCACCAGTTGCTTGGATGTTAATGGTAGCGCCCAAACTTTTTGCAATTGAATCAAAGAAATGCTTAACCATATCACTAGGGAATTCACCAACCTTATCTTGTGGAAAATTAACGGCAAATGTGGTATATGCACGGTCGCAAATGTCAATAGCAATTTCCGCTTTTGCTTCATCCATCACTAATGTACTATTAGCATAACGTGCGATTCCTTTTTTATTTCCTAGTGCTTTTTTTAAGCATTGTCCTAATAAAATTCCAGTGTCTTCAATCAAATGATGATTATCAACATGTAAGTCACCCTTTGCATAAACTGTTAAAGAGACACTACTATGTTTAGCAATTTGGTCAAGCATATGGTCAAAGAAACCTAAACCTGTTTGAATCTTAGCACGACCAACACCATCAAAAACTGTCTCACAATATATTTCAGTCTCTTTGGTGATTCGGCTAATATTAGCTTTTCGTATAGAATCAACGCTCTTAATCAACCCTAAAGCTTTAAGAACAAGTTGGTTAATTTCTGGTGTACCAATTGTAAATCTAACAGCGTTAGGTACCTCCTTGTCTTTTCTCTTAATGATGATATTGTTTTGCTTTAAAGTACTATAAACTCAATCTGGATCATCAACTGCCACAAGGATAAAATTAGTTTGTGACGGATAAACATGTTTTACAAATTTAGCTTTTTCAAATACCTTTGTCAAGTAGTCACGTTGCTCCTTAATAAGTTGAATTTTATCTTTGTAGTAACTCATACCCAATGTACCTAAAGCTTTAATTGCGATCTGAATTGATGGAATTGGTACAGGGTGTGGTGCTAAAATAATTCGCAAGGCATTGATAATTTCTTTTGAACTAATTGTGATTCCAATTCTTAATCCAGCAAGTGCATATGCTTTTGATAATGTTCTTAATATTATCACATTCTCGCAATCATTAAGAAGACTAATACATGAAGTGGCGTCACTAAATTCAATATATGCTTCATCAACAATAATTAATGATTTTTGACTCTTTGATTTTGCAAATGCTTTAATATCAGTGATGGGGATGATGTTACCAATTGGATTACTTGGTGAGCAAAAGAAGAATATGTTAGCATCAATGGTTTTCAACTTCTTCCAATCCGGTAAGTAACTATCCTTACATAGCGGCACATCAATAACCTTAATTCCATTTAAATTAGCAAAACTTACATATGAACCAAATGTAGGGTTAGTAATACAAATTGCTGATTCATATGGTGTGGCAAAAGTTTCAATTAGTAATTCAATAGCCTCATCAGCTCCACGAGTAGTTAATACTTGTTCTGGTGCCACATTATATAGAGTAGCTAGTCGCTTAGCAAGTTGCTCAGATTGAGTTTCAGGGTAGATGTTGTAACAATTACTTAATTCAAAAGAAAATGGTGCATATGGTGCTTCATTGTAATCAAGTCATATTTGTGTGCCTTCACGATATGCAACTTCGTTTCGTGGATAGGAATATGCTTCTAAGTCCTTGATCCCCTTACGCATTAAATTTGTTAATCAACTATTATTCATTGCTCACCCCTTTCATGTTTTTTAGGCGGATTAGTACTGAATTTTTATGAGCATCAAGACCTTCAATGTCTGCTAATTGGACTAATGAAGATTTCATATTTTCAATTCCGGTTTTAGTTATTTCTTGAAATGTTACTTCTTTCATATAAGCAGTCACACTTAACCCACTGTAACTTTTGGCATTTCCTGAAGTTGGTAAAACATGGTTTGTGCCACTAACATAATCACCTAATGCCTCACTACTATAATTGCCAATAAAAACACTTCCTGCATTGCTTATTTTTATTAGGTATTTATTTGGGTTTTTAATTTGCAACATCAAATGTTCTGGAGCAAATTTGTTAGCAAGGTCAAACGCTTGTTCAAGATCATCAACAATTATTATTTTAGCATTTTTAAGTGATTCATTAATAATTGCTTTACGACTTAATGTTAGTAATTGCTTTTGTATTTCTTTTTCAACTGCTCCTACTAATTTTTTGTTATTTGTGATGAGTACAGCTTTAGCGCATATATCATGTTCAAGTTGTGCTAGCATATCGCTTGCTACAAATTGTGGGATGGCTGTAGTATCTGCTATTATTAATACTTCACTTGGTCCAGCTGGCATATCAATTGTGCAACCATTAACATTTCCGTTAATTTGTTTTTTAGCTTCCATGACAAATTTATTTCCTGGTCCAAAGATTTTATTTACTTGCTTAATAGTTTGAGTTCCATAGGCCATTAATCCAATAGCTTGAGCCCCACCAACTTTATAAATTTCCTTGATTTTACAAAGCTTAGCTACATAGAGTATAGCGGGGTTAATCTGGTTATCTTTATTACATGGAGTACATAATACAATGCGTTTACATTTGGCAACCAGGGCTGGGATAATGACCATTAAGCTGGTAGATACTAGTGGTGCTGTTCCACCTGGAATATATAATCCAACGTTCTCAATCGGTATATATTTTTTCATTAATGTCTTGTCCTTATTATTTAGTTTTAAATCTTTTGGTAATTGCAGTTTTGTAAATTCATAAATATTTTTATAAGCATATTGAATGGCTTTTTGATCAGCAAGACTAATTTTAACATTTTCAATCTCTTTCTTATCTACCAAATAATTTTTTAAATTATTCTGGGAGAATTTAGTTTCATAATAGTTAATTGCCTTATCTCCATTAGTTTTAATGTTTTTTAAAATTTCTGATACTATAGTTTGTGCCTGACAATCATCTGCGTCAAGAGATTTGCTATCCACAACTTTTTCAAGCTGCTTATCTGTCAAATTATTAATAGTGATTATTTGCATATTAACTCCTTTGATTTTTTATTCTTAATTAATACAGGATAAATATCAGTGACAGTAATCAGTGGACGTAAACCATTATTTTTTAACGTTTCTCCACTAGATACAAGATCACAAATGAAATCAGCATATTGCATATCAATTGCTGCTTCAATTGAACCATTCATTATTTTAATTGTTGCCTTAATTTTATTTTTGGTTAAAAAGCTTTTCAACATATTAGGATAAGATGTAGCAATATTCTTATTATTTAAGTCTTTGATTTGTATCTTATTTTGTTTACCAGCAATCATGAATTTACAGACCTCATTCTCAAATTTTTTCATAATTACCAAGTTATTTTTTTTCGAAGCACCTATATATTCATTATAGACGTCACTACCAACTATACCCCAATCAGCAATTCCTTTATCCACAATATTTGGTATATCGTCATCTCTTAATAAAAATAAGGTATTTTTATTACCAATGTCTGTTAAGATTAATTTACGATCATTACATGCTTTAAAAACAATATTCTGGCTTTTAAGTCACTTGATGCTTAGTTCGTTGAGTCTTCCTTTCTTTTGTATAGCTATTTTCATTTTTTTTACTTCGTGTTTACCTTATTGGATTCGATGTATAACACTTTCAAAAACATGAATCCATATGATCCATATTTGGTAATATGGATAAAAACTATCTATGATGATGGATTGAGTTTATAGTTAATGTTATTAGTTTCATATAAATATTATAAGTCCAAAATTTAAAATATGTAAAAATATTTACACATATTAGTTGGAATGGCAGTTATTTTATTTTAATGTGTCGATAATCTCGTAATTTCTTAATTCTATTTTCGCGCCTAAAAGTTAATATAACATGGGTGTGGATAACCTAAATAGTCAACCCATAAATATAATTGATAATCGAATTAGAAAGATTATTGCCGAAGTCATTCGCACAATAAGGAGAACTCAATCAGATTCAAATATCATTACTATTCCCAGATTTGCACATAGCGCTGGTATAAATTCAACATCTAGAAACATGCATAACTCAGCATACCTTGGTCGTTATAACACCAATAAAAATAAAAAAAATAACACGCAAAGAAACATCATCATTTTTTTACTTTTATTGTTACTATTGTTTGGTATATTAGTATGAATATTAGTTCCTCCATTGACTCGTTCAAAAACTAATACCCCTGATCCTAAACCAATGCTTTCAGCTGATGCAACTGTGCTTGATGATACAAGTCATCGAGTTATAGTTAACAGCACCATTGATGATGAAGCTAGTCCTGTTGTATGAAACTACGAATTTTCTAATGAACAAATAGTTGGCATTACTAAAATAACAATTAATTCTACACTAGACCAACTTATTGTTAATTACATACCAACTGATGTGAGCTATGTTACTGGTACCGTTACAATCAATGGTAAATGATCTGATGAATTAATAAGTGATGATATTGTTATTGATGTTCTTGGCTACTTCCCTCGAGGTGATGGAACAAATTGAATTGGTGTGGAAGCTGGTGGAATTGATGTTGAAAATTTTGACGAAGTTAACAATACATGTTACATTGGTGGCAATACCGACTTCTTATCTAGAGATTTATATATTCCAGATTTTGTTTATAAAGATGACGATCTTTTAAAGGCTTATAAAATTGTTGGTATTATTGAAGCAGGATTTGCTACTAACAATGCCAGATGACCACGTGGTGTTGGTGGTTTAGTTTCATTCCCTAAATATTTAACCCATGTCCTGGCAGATGCATTCAACCGTGACTATGGCCAATGAGGTTACACCATTACCTCAGTCGAATTTAATCGTGTGGAAATTGGGCGAGATAACATCCAATTTGCTAACGATGTATTTACTGGGAATAAAGCATTAGCAGGTGATTCATGACTTGTAGATAACGGACTTTATCGATAACTATAATTAGCAATATTGGTATTAAGGAAATTTCTGGCTTTTTAATTACAATTTAATGGAGTAAATTTTAATCTTTTCAGTATTGAAATTATTAAATACTTGCAATAGATTTTTTAAAGTGATTAGCAATATAATATAGGTATGGACACTCCAAGCAATCAACCTAAAAACATAATTGATCGAAGAATTAGAAGAATTATTGCTGAAATTATTAGAGCATTAAGGAAAGGACCTCGTACTTTAAATACAACAAGTATCCCCCAATTTACATCAGCTATGGAAACAATATTAGCACCAAAAGATATGTCTGTTTCACCATATGCTATTACTTTAAAAACTAGTAAAGTTTGAATAAATGGTAAACAAAGAAGTATTGTTGCCATGCTGATATTATTACTAATTGCTGGTATTTTGGTAGCTTCACTAATTACTCCATTAATACGTTCAACCTCAACTTCACAAGATCCTAATAAGAATCTTATTCCAACACTATCGACAGATGTTACAACACTTAATAGTACAAACCATAAAGCTACAGTTAGTAGTACAATCAATGGTGAAATTAGTTCAGCGACATGAAACTATAATTTTTCTCATGCACAATTAGATAACATTATTGAAATAACTATTAATTCCACAAGTGACCAATTTGTAGTTGATTATGTACCAACTGATGCGACTGATGTTAGTGGTAATATTACAATTAATAGTAAATCAGTTGACGGTTATGCAAGTAATAGTATCGTCATCAATGTTTCCAGTTATTTTCCTAAGGGTGACGGGTCGAATTGAATTGGTGTTGAAAGTGGCACTATTGAAGTTAGTAATTTTGATGAAGTTAATAAAACATGTTCTATTGGTGCATCAACTGATTTTGTATCAAGAGATTTATATATCCCAGACTTTATATACAAGGATAACAATATCAGTAAAGCTTATAAAATTGTTGGCATTGTTGAAGAAGGTTTTGCTACTGATGTTGCTAAATGACCACGTGGTGTTGGTGGAATAGTTTCTTTCCCTAAATATTTGACTCATGTTTCAAGAAAAGGATTTAAAAGAGATTTTGGTTTATGAGGTTATATAATCACTGCTGTTGATTTTAGTCGTGTGGAAATTGGTCGTGATAATGTCCAATTTGGTAGCAGTATATTTACTGGAAATACCCCCTTAGCTAGTGACCCATGGATTGTAGGTAAAGGACTTTACTAATAATCCACCATCAACTATATATAATATAGATATGTTGGGTTTAAGCAAAAAAGAGAAAAAAAATAAACATAAAAAACCATCAGGCAACCCTTTTGATGAATTAGAGCAAATCGCCGGTGAAAATATTTTTTTATATAAATGTACAGCTACTTTATTTATTGTAGGATTAATTTTCCTTGCTTTTAATTTTGCAACAGGCGGTCACTCTGCTTTATGGATCACAAGTATGATATTATTTATTATTGCTTTTTTAATCTTTGCAACCCTTTTATTCTTCCAAGTGAAAAAAAATAAGAAAAAAGATGTATATAAGGACGGAATTAATAATCCAGAATTTTACCATCATATTGGTGAAGCAAAAAAAGAACAAGAAGCTTTAAAACGTTTAATGACTGAGAATGAAAAACAACAAGCTGGAATTTTTTCTCAAGCTAAACCTCTCCCAGACCAACCAACTGTTCCTCCAAAAAGCAACGATATTAAGAAGGATTAAATGAGAGCTATTGGCATTGATTTAGGCACAAAATCTATGGGGATAGCAATTAGTGATAATTCAAAAAAAATTGTTAACCCACTAAAAAACTATTTGTTTTCAGCGTATGAACCTGCTAAATATATAGAGACTTTAAATAAACTTTTTTTGGAGTATCATAATGAGATTGATTTAATTGTATTGGGTTTTCCGTTAAAATTAAACAATAAATCCTCCCCATGATCTGATACTGTTGTTGAATTTGGTAAATTATTGAAAGTAACATTTAAGAATATTCATGTTAAACTGCAGGATGAACGATTTTCCACAAAACAGGCGACAGGGTACTTAAAACAGTTGGGTTTTAAACATAGTAAAGTTAAAAATATTAAAGATAAGTTGAGTGCACAAATTATTTTGCAAAATTATCTAGAACTTAACGTATAATTTGCTATATATTTAAATATTTTCATGATTTGAGGGTTATTTGTGCACTTTTCATACATATTTATTTACGAAAAAAGTATCAAAACACCTTTGAAAATGCAATATTTGTAAAAAAATGTGCTAATTTTTGACACAAAATGCAATATTATACTATAATAATATTAAGATTACAAATTAATGAAGGTTCGTTCGTCAGTTAAACCTATATGTAAAGACTGTAAGATTATCCGTCGTCGCGGGCATGTCATGGTTATTTGTAAAAACCCCAAACACAAACAAAGACAAGGATAATATATGGCTCGAATACTAGGTGTAGATATCCCAAATAATAAGAAGGTACCATTTGCTTTGACCTCAGTTTATGGCATCGGCATTTCTTCTGCTAAAAAAATCGTATCAGCTGCTGGTGTTGATGCTGAGAAGAGAACAAGCGAATTAACAGAGAAAGATTTTGCAGCAATCAGAGAGGCTGCTTCTTCATATAAGATTGAAGGTGACGTACGTCGTATTCAAGCTATGAACATTAAACGTTTGATGGAAGTTGGTACTTATCGTGGTTTACGTCACCGTCGTAATTTGCCAGTTCGTGGTCAACGTACTAAAACAAATGCTCGTACAAGAAAAGGTCCAAGAAAAACTATTGCCAACAAGAAAGTAGAGACTAAGTAAAAGGAGGTAGATTATGGCAAGCGAAAGCATGAAAAATAAAAAAGGTGATACTAAAGTAAAGAAGCGTAAGAAAAAACTCGTCGTGCTTAGTGGTATTGCTCATGTACATTCTACCACTAACAATACCATCATTTCTATAAGTGATGAGCAGGGTAAGGTAATTTCATGAGCATCAGCCGGCACCATCGGCTATAAGGGTACAAAGAAATCTACTCCTTACGCCGCTGGAATAGCAGCAGCAGAAGCCGCCAAGAAAGCAATGAATCTCGGCGTTAAAAATGTGTCCATTCATATTAATGGCACAGGGCAGGGTAAAGACACTGCCATGCGCTCGATTCAGGCAGCGGGGCTAAACATCACTGAATTAATTGATTGCACCCCACTACCACACAACGGCTGTAAGCCACCAAAAAAACCAAGATAAAAACACACAAAGGAAAAACAAAATGAAAAAATTTACAAAATTAACAATAAAAGAAACACCAGCAACAGAAACTAAATCGACTTTTCTAGTCAAAAATCTAGAAAAAGGATTTGGTATTACTATCGGTAATGCTCTACGTCGAGTATTACTATCAAACATTCCAGGAGCATCAATGTTTGCGGTTAAAATTTCAGGCATCAAGCATGAATTTGAATCAATCCCTGGAATCAAAGAAGACGCCATCAACTTAGTACTTAATCTTAAGAAACTTGTGATCGTTATTTCTGAAGAATCATATTCTGATGAAGACCTTAACAACCTTAAGATTGAAAGTTGACCAACTTTAAAAATCAATAAAAAAGGTAAAGGCATCGTAACAGCTGCTGATATTGAATGTCCAGCCGGATTTAGTATCGTCAATAAGGACTTATACCTAGTTTCAATTGAAAATGATAGTGCTAAACTAGAAGTTGAGATTTTCGCTACTCGTGGTCGTGGTTTCATTCCATTCACACAGAATCGTGAATTGATCAACACTACTGGTATTATCCCAACAGATTCTAACTTTTCACCAGTATTGCATGTGCAATATAATGTTGAACAAACAATTATTTCTAAACATAATGTTGCCAATGACTTAACATTAGTTATTGCTACAGATGGTTCAGTTACACCAAAAGTTGTTCTATCATTAGCTAGTAAGATTTTAGTTGAACACTTCAACTCATTCGTTGAACTTTCTGATAATATTAGTTCAATTGATGTAATTAGTACTGCTGCTGGTACTGGTTCAATCACTCCAGCGACTATTTCTACACCAATTACTGATTTGGAATTGTCAGTTCGTTCTTTCAACTGTTTGAAACGTCAAGGTATTCACACTGTTCAAGAATTAACACAATTATCTAAAACACAAATTGAGAATATTAAGAATTTAGGTAAGAAGTCACTTCGTGAAATTATTAAAATATTGGTTGATAAAGGGTACGAACTTAAAAAGTAGTCCTAATATAAGGGAGTAAACATGTCTTTTGTAAACAAAAAAGGAAAAACCACAAGCACAAGATTAATGACAATTCGTCAGCAAGTTAGTGATGTGTTTTGTTATGGAAGAATTGTTACTACTGTAACTAAGGCAAAAGAAACTCAACGTCATGTTGATCGTGTAATTACCTTAGCTAAAAAAGGCACACTTGATGCCATTCGTCGAATTAATGCCAAAATATTACCTACGAAAAATTTTGATACTCAAGCTTTGACTAAGAAAATTTTAGAAATTGGTAAGCAATACGAAAAACGTAATGGTGGCTACACACGTGTATTGAAATTAGGTACTCGTCGTGGTGATCGTACTGAAGAAGCGATTTTAGAGTTAGTATAATATAAATATATGGAATTAGCAGACGGATTAAAAATAGAAGTGCTAGATGCTGTTAATGATATTTACCAAGTTGTCAAATTTTCTTTAACTCGTACTAATCAAGTTATTCAAACTACTGTGTTTGTGGGAACACTTGATAAATGTCTAAAGAAGTGCGGTATTGATTAATACCTCCAATATGATGGAAATTATATTAATTGTAATTGTTGTCTTATTTGCAATAGTTATTTTATTTTTACTATACATGGTTTTTAAAGGCCAAAAAAATGGTAAAAATAGTACTAATGATGGAGAAATTGTCAAAATTAATACCAAATTAGATGAAGTAATCACTAATAACAATGCACTTAATCATCACATCTTAGCTCAAGTCGCTAAAATTGACACAGAAATTACTGATATTAAAAAGAGCAATAGTACTATTCCTGCCTTAACCAATTCCATTGCCAGTATTGATGCAATCTTTAAAAATTCAAAGGCACGTGGTAATTTAGGCGAAAATGCACTTAAAGGTATTTTGCAAAATATTTTTGGTTACGATGAAAAAATTATTACTTTCCAAAAACCATTAGGTGATGGTGGGATAGTTGATGCTTATATTACAATCGGTGATAAACATGTAGCAATTGATGCCAAATTTCCTCTTGATAATTTTTTAAAATTACATCAACCTGATGCTGACAAAAAAGCCTTGTTGAATTCTGCCAAGATTGATATTTTAAACAAAATTAAAGAAGTGCAAAAATATATTAGCTTTAAAAATGGTATTGATAATGTAATTATTTTTATTCCATCTGAAGCTATTTTTACTGATATTACTGAGAATTGAACTGTGGATGTGATTAACAAAGCTGCTAAAGAAAAAGTGATTTTATCATCACCAACTACCCTTGTTGCTATTTTAAACATGTATGTGACTGATCGTAAAGTTGGTGAGCGAATCAAGAACATTGATAAAACACTAAATGCACTGGGAGATATATATGAACAATACCAAAAATGGAATGTTGCTTGAAATGATTATGTTAATGCCTTAAAAACACTGTGTAACAAAGCAGTTGATCTGACAAACCGTAATAAACAATTATCACAGAAGTTTGCAAAAATTGATGGCATAGATTTTCCTGAAAATGCTAAAGATGCTAATAGTGACGCTAAACGAGAAATTGAAAACGGAAAGGCGATGTTACAAGACGATGGGAATGTATAAGCAAAACATGATGTTTAACATTAATAAAGAACCAAAAAATCACTTCCATAGCATGTTATGTTTTGTATGTTTTATATAAACATTTTTCTTAAAAAATATTAATATTTTTACAATTATGTCACAAACCATAAAAAATAGATTTTTTTATATATATTATATATAATATATATAAGGATAGATAATGGGCGACGAGATTAATAAGAACGAAGATTATAACGAAATAGTTGAGCTTCAAGGCTTAGAGCCTGTTAGGAAGCGTCCTGGTATGTATATTGGTGACACCAATTTACATGGACTTCACCATATGATTTGAGAAATCGTGGACAACTCCATCGATGAAGCTATGGCTGGATTTGCCACTCGTGTTATTGTTACTTTAACTAAACAAGGTACAGCGATTGTTGATGATGATGGCCGAGGAATTCCTGTCAATGTACAAGCATCAGGTCTTACAGGTATTGAATTAGCACTATGTAAACTACATGCTGGTGGTAAATTTGGTGATGGTGCTTATAAGATATCTGGTGGATTACATGGAGTTGGAGCATCAGTTGTTAATGGTTTAAGTAAATGATTTAAAGCTTGAGTTAAGCGTGATGATAAGGTTTATTACATGGAGTTTGATAATGAAGATATTTATCATAAACCACACGGTGGACACCCTATTACACCTTTGGCAGTGGTTGAAAAACAATTTGAAAAAAATACTGGGACAATGATTGAGTTTTATCCAGATTTTACCATCATGGAAAAATTCCCATGAGATCATGCAATTATTGCTGCTCGTTTAAAACAACTAGCTTATTTAAACAAAGGCTTAAAGATATGTTTGATTGATGAAAGAGAAGATACTGTTGAAAATTGAATGTTTGAAGGTGGACTAAAGCAATATGTTGTTGATCTTAATCAAGATAAAGATAAATTAACTAATTCTGTTATTTATGGTGAAATTGAAGCCGATCTAAAAGCTCCAGATGAGTCAAACCGATTATTCAAGGTACGTTGTGAACTAGCTTTTCAATATAACAAGACTTATAATAACTCTTGTTATTCTTTTTGTAATAATATTCATACTGTTGATGGTGGAACACATGAAGAGGGTTTTAAATTGGCGCTTGTTAAATTATTTAATAAATTTGCTTTGGAAAAGAAACTTGCTAAAGAACAAGATGATAAAATTACTAAAGATGATGTATTAGAAGGTTTAACGGCAATTATTTCTATTAAACACCCTAATCCACAATACAAAGGTCAAACTAAAGGTGAATTAGGAAACAGTGAAATTCGTCCATTTGTTAATGAAGTTACATCTTCTGTGTTGGAAAAATTCTTATTAGAAAACCCTGATGAAGGTGTGACAATTATCAAGAAAGTTATTTTTGCTAAAGAAGCTCGAATCAAATCACAAGAAGCGCGTGAAGCTACTAGACGAAAATCACCTTTTGATTCTGCTTCTTTACCAGGAAAATTAGCCGATTGTTCTTCTAAAAACCCCAGTATTAGTGAAGTATACATTGTCGAGGGTGATTCAGCGGGTGGTAGTGCTAAACAAGGCCGTGATAGTTTTTTTCAAGCAATTCTACCATTGCGTGGTAAAATTTTAAATGTAGAGAAGGCTAAAACAGATCGAATTTTTGAAAATGAGGAAATTAATGCCATGATTAGTGCGATTGGTGCTGGTGTTGAACCAGAATTTGATTTAACCAAAATCCGTTATGATAAAATCATTATCATGACCGATGCCGATGTTGATGGAGCACATATTCGTATTTTACTATTAACTTTCTTTTTCAGATATATGCGTAAATTAATTGATGAAGGTCATATTTATGCAGCTGTTCCACCACTATATAAAGTGTTTGCTGGTAAAAATGTTGCATATGCTTATAGTGATGATGAACTAGAACTAATTAAGCAACGCTTCAAAGATCAAAAAACAGTAATCCAACGTTATAAAGGTTTAGGAGAAATGGATGCTGAACAGTTATGAGAGACAACTATGGATCCCACTAATCGTGTTTTAAAAAGAATCACTATTGATGATGCAGTTGCAGCCGACCAAAATTTTTCTTTTTTAATGGGTGATGATGTTGCTCCAAGAAAGGATTTTATTGCAAAGAATGCTAAATTTGTGAAAAATATTGATGTATAGGAGGTAATATGGGCGAGAAAAGTGTTGATAAAATTAAGGAAGATTTATTAAAAACTAAGGTTGATAATATTTCTATAAACAAAGAATTACAAAATTCTTTCTTAGAATATGCCATGAGTGTTATTGTTGCACGTGCTATTCCTGATGCTCGTGATGGTTTAAAACCAGTACATCGTCGTGTTTTATATGCTGCATATGGATTAGGACTTAGTAGTGATAAACCACATAAAAAATCTGCGCGAATTGTCGGTGAAGTAATTGGTAAGTACCACCCACATGGAGATACTGCCGCTTATGAAACAATGGTTCGTATGGCTCAAGATTTTAGTATGCGTTATCAATTGATTGATGGTCATGGTAACTTTGGTACAACTGATGATGGAGCAGCAGCTATGCGTTATACTGAAGCGCGTTTATCTAAAGTTGCCGATATTATTTTACAAGATATTGATAAAGACACAGTTGACTATGTTGATAATTACGATGGTAGTGAAACCGAACCAACTGTTTTAACTGCTATTTTTCCTAACTTGCTAGCAAATGGTAGTAGTGGTATTGCAGTTGGTATGGCCACAAATATTCCACCACATAACTTAAGTGAGTTGGTAGCTGCTATCAAATTAATTGCCAAAGATCCTGAAGTAACTGTTGATGCGATTAAAGAAGTGTTAAAAGGTCCTGATTTTCCCACAGGTGCAGAGGTAATTGGATTGGATGGTATTGATGCTTATTTCCGTACTGGACGTGGTTCAATTTCTGTTCGTTCAAAGATTGAAATTAAGTATAACGATAACGGTAAATCAATTATTATTGTTAAAGAATTACCATACATGGTTGGTAAAAAGGATTTGATTGATCGTATTACTGAACTTGTAAAAACTAAAGTAATTGAAGGTATTTCTGACTTACAAGACTACTCAAATCGTAATGGTACACGAATTGAAATCGAAACTAAAAAAGATGTTATTCCAGAAGTTTTATTAAATCAATTGTACAAGCAAACATCATTACAAACTTCTTTCCCAGTGAATATGTTAGCATTAGTGAATGGTGAGCCTAAATTACTTAACATTATCGATTCCTTAAAAATATATTTAGATCACCAAATTAGTGTTTTAGTAAGGAAGTTAAAAAATGAATTAAAAAATGCTAAAGCACGCGAGCATATCCTTGTTGGTTTACACATTGCTACTGGTAATATTGATGAAGTTATTGCGATTATTAAAGCTGCTAGTGATAATAATGATGCCACGACTAAATTAATGGCTAAATTTAGTCTAGATGAAATTCAGTGTAAAGCAATTCTTGATATGAAATTACGTTCATTATCAGGATTAGAAAGAAAGAAAATTGAAGAAGAACTAATCAATATTCGTAATCGTATTGATGAAATCAATGATATTTTAGTTAAAAAAGAACGTCAATTGGAATTAGTTATTCAAGCATTGGAAGAGATTGATCGTAAATTTGGTGATGCACGTCGTACTGTAATACGTACTGATATTACAAGTGATATCGATGATGAAGATTTAATCCCGAAAGAAGATATTTTAATTACTATGTCTTCTCGTGGTTATTTAAAACGTCTACCAGTTGATACTTACCGTGTCCAAAATCGTGGTGGTGTTGGTGTTATTGGTTTACAAACTCAGCAAGATGATGATGTGGAAAAAATCGTCAGTGCTAATACACATACTGATTTATTATTGTTTAGTAATTTTGGTAAAATTTATCGTATTCGTGGACATCGTGTGCCAATGGGTTCACGAACTAGCAAAGGTATTCCTGCCATTAATATTGTTAATATCGAAAAAGATGAACGAATTATTACCATTTTACCAATTGAAGACTATAGTGTTGGCTCATTATTCTTTGCAACCATTAATGGTCGAGTTAAAAAGACCTTACTAACTGAATTCCAAAATATTAACCGTAGTGGAAAAATTGCTATTAGTTTAAATGATGATGATAAATTATTTAATGTAATTAAAATCTTACCAAATGAAGAAGTTTATATTGGTGCAGACAATGGAAATATGGTGCGTTTTGCTGAAGACCAAGTTCGTGCAATGGGTAGAACAGCAGCTGGTGTTGGTGGTATTGATCTAGAAGCTAATCAAAAAGTTGTTGGATTATCATGTTCAAGTACTGGTGATAAAATACTTTCAGTAGGTTGCAAAGGTGTTGGTAAATTAAGTCCAAAAGATGAATATCGTTTAACAAAACGAAATGCTAAGGGAGTTCGAACTCTAAAGGTTAATGCAAAAACTGGGAAATTGATGTTTGTTAGTGCAGTTAGGGGCGATGAGGATGCCTTAATGATTACAACTTCTGGTAAAATTATTCGTTTCAGTTTGAAAACAATCAATGTTATTGGACGTTCAACAAGTGGTGTTCGTTTGATGCGTGTTGATGATGATGAAAAATTGCAAGCAATTACAATGTTTAATGCTGGTGAATTTGGTGGTGAATATACACAAGGAAATGAAATCACGGCTGAAAAATTAGAAGAGGATGATAAAGCACCTTCTGATAATAATGAAAATTAGAATATTGTCAGATATCCACATCAATATTAATCATCGTTTAGCCCCTAAATATAATAAAGATAATATTTTAACCCTAATTGCTGGAGATATTTCTAAAAATACACGTGATACAATACGCTATATTAATAAGAACTTTAATGATACAATTTTTATTGAAGGGAACCACTTATTCTATGATCATCTAATTCCGATTAATAAGAAGTATGAAATCCTGCATAAAAAATTCCCCCAAAGTAGTAACCAGACTTTTCTAGAACAAGATTATAAAGTATATCAAAATCATGTAATTATTGGTGCCACATTATGAAACGGACTAGATACATTTGATGACCACAAATATACAGAAAAAGAATATAATCAATTATTTATTAAAACTGGTTTAAAGAATGGTACACTAATTGATGAAAATAACCAGTTTAAAACATTAAAGTTAATTAATAAAAAAAAGCATATTAAAAAATTAGGTATTGAATGATTTAGAAAAACCTTCCAAGCATCAGTTGAATTTATTGAAAAAACTGCTCAACAACATGCTGACAAAAAAGCCATTGTTTTAATCCATTACCCATTTAGCTGGTTTTCACTTAAACCAGAACTAAGAGGACACTGGTCTAACCCCATGTTTTTTAGTAATTTGGATAAGCAGTTCTGTGCGATGAAAAATGTATGTTTAGTTATACATGGCCACACCCATCAATCACACCATTATTTTATCAATCGTAAGAAACCTAATGTTTGTATTTATGCCAATAAGTTATCACCGCGAAAGATAGCAAAATTACACAAAAATAGTGATCAGTTTTTAGAAGTTATTGCCAATCCAATGGGTCATGTGCGTACTGTCAATAAAAAATTATTAAAAGAAAATGATGAATTTATTAAAAATTTAATTATTGATGTTTAAAGTGTACCAGTTAGGTATTTAGCATTATCACCACTAAATGTATTAATAATTCAAGAATATGATGCTCTAAATGTTGAACCACCAAGTCAACCACCTCAATAAATAGCTACAATACTATAGTGCTTATCCATTAAAGCACTACCACTTGCTCCGTGATTCATATAACTTGCATATGTTGAGATTGAATATTGCGGACTTGTATCATAAAATCTACCAGTAGGATAAATTGGGTGTGGAATGTCATCAACTTCAATAGTATCATGTCGTTGACCACTTTGATTCAATTTCCTTAATGTGTGGTATTCGAATTTACATTTTTTATTTCCTTCAGTTCATGGATAACCAGCTGTATAATATGGAGCGTCACTTGTGTTATAAGAAGCAGGACTAATTTTTGTTTTACCAGCTTGAAAGTTATTATCGATTGCTGCTTGTGCTGATAAATCATCTACTCCAAACAAAGCACCATAACCAGTACCAGCATTATAACGGTCTAAACGAGCTTTAAGAGCAGCATCAGTACCTGTAGTAGAGAATGTAGCCTTGATAACGCTTAAATCAATTCCTTTGCTTACAGATGGAAAAAATTTATACGGATCTTCTACTGTAAAACTAAATGTATGACTAGGATAAGCGCTAGAATCAAATGCAGTTTTATTAAAATTGAAATACATTGCTGCTTGTGTAGGACCATCGCCAGATTTACGGTATTGTGTTACGTGATTATTTGTTACCATGTAATAAGTATAGCCAGTTGATCCAATACGCGAAAGTAATCAAGCCGTTCCAGCTACACCACCATCTCCACCAACATCAGATATACCATACATAATAGTATATGTGATGTCATATAGATAATCAATTTGGTAAGAGTCTTCTTCAGGTGGAACAACAAAAATCGTAACAGATTTACTACCTATCCCTGTTGAAAAAGTGATTTCGATTTGTTCATAACTTACCAGACCATCAGCCTTTAGAAGTTTAACAGCTCATTGGTTGTAGTATTTGCCACCATTCTTTGAATAATCCTTAAAACTAATAACACCATCTTCTATCAATTCCTTGGTGTTATCACTTAGAACATAATCACTAGCAATATCAATCGTTTTATTCGAGTCAATTGCATCAACCATTGATATGAGAGATTCATCACCTTTTTTTTCTAATACTGGGTTGTCAACTTGTAATTTTCAGTTCTTTAAAAATCAACTACATGATGTAGTAACAAAAACAGGTGTTAATATCCCCGCAATGCCTAAAATTGGGATTAGTCTTAATTTTTTCAATATACCCATAGTTTAATTATATTAAATAACTATGAATATTATGAATAAATGGTAAACAATGTTAAATTTGACCATTAATATACTTTGCTTTATCCCCAGTAAATACTGAACCAAAAGGCGAAGCAGCAGGGATAAAGTAGTTATTTTTCCTGTTTGAATCAAAGAAACCACCCCAATAGATAGCTACAACTTGGAATCTACTATTAATTATTGCAGAACCAGATGCTCCACCATCCATTCATGAAAGTATCTTATGGGCATCAAGGGGGTTTTGAACTCAAATTTCTGGTCGAAATATTTCCATATTAAATAAATATACTGGTGTGGTATCAACACAAAACTCAGGACTATCGCTATCAGGAATCTTATGGTTATATGTTAGTTGGTTATAACGGCTAGAGAACATCATGGTGTGTTCTTCTCAACTGGCGTGGTAACCACCAGTGTCATGCCATGGATAACCACCTATATATAGAGGATTATTTTCACTGCTTTTTCCGTAATTTGCATATATGGCACTACTACCACGTGCAATATATGAATCTAACCTGGTTTTAAGTTCTCCGCTAACAGCACCAAAATCAACTTGTACAACGCTTAAATCTATACCAGAACTTGGTGTAGCGAATGAGGTGTAATCCATTACTTGTGCCATTTCAAATTTATTTGTGTAATCTCCAGGAATGATCGGACCAGAACGTTTTCATGAATAATACATCGTACCAGTATTTAAACGATTTTCTCATACCACATGTAAATTTGTGGCTAAATAAAATTTATAACCATTAATGTGTGATAACAATCATCCTGTTCCATATACAGTCGCTGATCCAACATTTCTACATGATAGACTATAAGTCATATTATATAAGAAATCATAATAAACTTTAGAAGCATTTTCCGGTAGTAAAATTATTTTAAATATATCTTTTTGAAAAGGATTCTTTTCAATAGCTATGGTAAATGATGTAGTTTGTTTTACATAAGTAAGATAATCAATGTAGTAAAAATCCGCTTTTGGTTCATATACTCATTTAATCACATTTGATTCTTGTAATTGATTAAATTCTGTTGACATTGTTATTTTATAGTCTTTCAATTTTCGACCAGTACATTTCTTAAGTTCAGCTGGGATAATTGTTGTGGCACGGCTTGTATCATCGGCTACTTTATAACTACCAATACTATTTGACCATACATAAAAAAATATTAAGACAAAAGTCACGATGATGGTCGATGCCACACCAACCGATATTAAACAACTAATAAGTTTTGCTTTAGTTGATTTTTTATCACTGGCTTTTGGAAGCGTAATTCCGTGTAATTCAACAATTTCAGTAGCCATAAATATATTATAAACGTTAGTATTATAAT
>JAITWZ010000018.1 GCA_031284985.1 Mycoplasmataceae bacterium | reverse complement strand
ATAGTAGCTTAATTATTAAACCGATTCTTTGTGTCAAAAATTTAACTAAAAGGTATTTTGGAAGAGCCAAACCAGCAGTATCCAATATCTCCTTTAATGTTTATCCTGGTGAGTTTCATGCCTTTATTGGTGCTAATGGCGCTGGTAAAACAACCACAATTAAGTCAATTATTGGTGCATATTACAATTGAACAGGCTCAATTACCATTAATGGTATTTCCAACAAACTAGAAGGTGCAAAAAAGTATTTGGGATATATTCCAGAAAATGCCCGTTTTCCTGAGAAATTCTCGGCGCTTAAATATTTACAATGAATGATGATGTTATCAGGCATTGAGCGAAAAACTGCTATTGAGTTGGCACATAAAAAATTATCAGAACTACATATGCTAAACCTGCAACATAAAAACCCTAATGGTTTTTCTTCAGGACAAAAAAAGAAAATTTTATTAGCACAAGCTTTGATTCATAATCCTGATATTATGATTATGGATGAACCGGTTGCTAATCTCGATCCAGAAGCTCGTAGTGAATTTTTTGCCTTATTAGATAAACTAAAAAAAGCTGGTAAGGCTATTTTTGTTTCCTCACATGTCCTTGCTGAACTTGATTTATATTTTGACAGTGCAACAATATTAGATGGTGGAAAGATTATTTTTAGTGGCACAAAACAACAGTTATTTAAAAAGATTGGACATGCTAATTACATTATTGATACCACAAACAACCCCTTATTACTTGCTTATCTTAAAAAACAGCATATTAAACATAAGGTTGAAACACAACATATCATTGTTGATACTGCTAATGAAAAAATTATTAAAGATATGCAAGCATACCTGGTAAAACAAGGGGTTATCATCAAGACCTTTAATTTAAATAATATTAGTTTAGAACAAGTATACCAAAAAATGGTAATCAAAGGCAGTGTTGACACGATGTAAAGATGGATAATAAAGCTTTATTATTTAAATTACAAAACATTCCTAAAAAACCTGGTGTCTATTTATGAAAAAATAATGCCGGGAATGTCATATATATTGGTAAGGCGAAAAATCTCTTTAATCGTACCCACCAATATTTTAACAATAATCAATCACTCAAAACAGTTACCATGATTAATCATGCTACTGACCTAGATTTTATTGTTACAAAAAACGAAAATGAATCATTAATTCTTGAAAGTAATATGATTAATAAATATCAGCCTAAATATAATATTTTATTAAAGGAACGTTATAACTACCCCTATATCGCACTAACTAATGACCAACATCCGCGCATTATTTATACCAGAAATCCTAAAATCCCCCATGCGAAATATTTTGGCCCATTTGCAAGTAGTAGCTTTAACTCATATGAAATTTATAAATTATTGTTACGTGTATTCCCTTTACGCAAATGTAAGCATGTGGGCAAAGTTAAATGTTTATATTATGATATTGGTCAATGTGTCGGTCCATGTGTTAAACAAATTGCACAAGGTACATATGAAGTAATTAAGCAGCAAATTAATGAGTTTTTTGCTGGTAAAACACATAATATAATTGCTTCACTAGAAGCAAAAGAACACACAGCATCTACTAATTTACAATTTGAATTAGCTAGAGAATGTCACGAATTGATTGAAAATATTAAAAATATCAACAAACATGTCCAGCCTTATGTATTATTAAAGAATAATAAAAAGATTGATGTGATTGGGTACATAATCGAAGATGGATATTTAGCTATTATTATCCACACATATATTAATGGTAAATTATTAGCCATCAATAAGCAAATTGAAGAATTGTTTGATGAACCTGAAGAATTAATTGTCTCTTATCTTCTGCAACATTATTTGCAAAATCAAACTACCCCATCAACAATCTATGTCCAGTTAAGTACAGAACATTTAACTGAACTTGCCCAAGCCTTGCAAATTGAAGTGATTAACCCAATTCATGGAAAATATAAAGAAATCATTAAGAATGCAGTTACTAATGCTCAAGATTACTATAAATCTGATTTTCTTGTAGCACAAAATATTCATAAGAATCAGCAACAAGCGTTTGAGGATTTACATGAGTTATTAAAAACTAATAATTTAAATTTAATTCATGTCTTTGATATGGCTAACCTATTTAATACTGAACGTGTTGGTTGTATGATTGGTATTGAAAACGGTGTGTTCAATAAAAAATTATATCGTAAGTTTATTATTAAAAATCAGGCAAGCAATAGTGATGTGGAATATATGCATGAAGTTATTTCGCGTCAATACCAACAAGTTATTAATAAAAAAGAAGCCTTGCCCAATCTAATAATTGTTGATGGTGCAACCAATCAAATTAATAGTGCTGTTGCTGCTTTAAAGACATTGAAATTAGATAAATTAATTCCAGTAATTGGATTAGCAAAAAATATTCATCATAAAACAGAATCAATTGTGCTGAGTGATAAAAGTAAAATCATGTTAGATCCTAAGTCACACATTTACATGTATTTGTTTAACATCCAGGAAGAAGTCCACCGTTTTACAATAACTTTTTTCAGACAACGGAAAAATAAAGTAAAATAAAATCTTATATTCAGAGGAAGAAAAAATATAAGTTTTTCATAATTAATATAATATTTATATGAAAATACTATGTTTTGGAGTGCGTCAGCCAGAGAAAATACTTTTTGAGTCAATTAACAAAGGGTTTAACTATGACCTAACCTTAGTATCTGAACTTTTAACGAGGGATAATGTTGAAATGTGCCGTAATTATGATGCTGTTTTATTACGTGCTAACTGTATTGCTGATGAACAAAATCTCCTGAAATTAAAATCATATGGCATTAAATATATCCTTACTCGTACTGTTGGTACAAACCATATCGACATTGTTAAAGCTAAAACTCTTGGATTTAGATTAGCTTATGTTCCTAATTATTCTCCCAATGCAGTTGGTGAATTAGCATTCTCTTTGGGTAATGGTTTGTTACGCAATTTATTCTATATCGCAAATAAAACCAGTAAAAATAATTTTAGTGTTGATAATAATATGTTTAGTGTTGAAGTCCGCAATTGTACCATTGGAATTATTGGCACAGGCAAAATTGCTTATACTGCTGCAGTAGCATGGAAGGCAATGGGAGCAAAAATCATTGGTTATAGCCGTACCATGAGAGAAGAGTGAAAAAATATCTTAACATATGTAGATTTAAAGACGCTTGCTAATACTGCAGATTTAATTTCCATTCATTGCCCATATATAAAAGATAAAAATCATCATATGATTAATGATGAATTAATGAAAGAAATGAAGGATGGTGTTTGCATCGTCAATACAAGTCGGGGTGAAATCATTGACCATCAAGCCTTATTGAAGTGAATGTTAAATGGTAAAATTAAATCAGTAGCACTAGATGTTATTGAAAATGAAACAGCCATTTTTGGTCAGGATTTAACAGGACAAAAAATTAAAGATGATGTCATCAGAGAATTAATAAATTTATATCCGCGTGTGATCATTACCCCACATATTGGCTCATATACGGACGAAGCTGTGAAGAATATGATTGAAATTTCTTTCAATAATCTTAAAGACTTTATTGACAAAAAAGTATGTGCAAATGAACTTTAAAATTACATTTATACTATTAAATTAGCACTCTATTGCTGTGATTGCTAATTTAATAGTATAATATAAGTATAGCAAGCTAACATGGACTTTAATTTTAAACCTGCTGAAGACAATAAAAATCCATTGGGCAAATATGCTCGTAATATTAATAACGATGTTATTAATAATAAAATTGATCCAATTATTGGTCGTGAAGATGAAATTAGAAGAATTATTGAAATCATTAGTCGAAAAACTAAGAACAACCCTATTTTAATTGGTGAACCTGGTGTTGGTAAAACAGCAATAGTTGAAGGTATGGCTCAACGAATTGTTAATGGTGATGTACCAGAACAGTTAATTGGTAAAGAAATTTATGAATTATCTTTATCTTCATTAGTTGCTGGTACACAGTATCGTGGTGAGTTTGAGAACAGACTTAATGCAATTATTAAACAAGTTGGAGAATCTAGTGGTAAAATAATTTTATTTATTGATGAAATACATCAGTTAGTAGGTGCAGGTGGAGTTAATGAAGGCACAATGGATGCTGCTAACATCTTAAAGCCACAAATGGCACGTGGTGACATTAAATTAATTGGTGCAACTACTTTTGATGAATACCGTAAATATATTGAAAAAGATCGTGCTTTGGAAAGACGTATGCAAAAAGTAATCGTTAATGAACCAACAGTTAGTGAAGCACTAACAATTTTGCGAGGTTTAAAGGAACGATGAGAGTTATTTCATAAGGTAAAAATTCACGATGTAGCTTTAGTGACTGCTGTTAAATTAGCAGACCGATATATCACCAGTAAATTCTTACCTGACAAAGCAATTGATTTAGTAGATGAAGCTGCAGCAAAAGTTAAAACAGCTATGTATTCATTACCGAGTGAACTTGATAAAATTAACCGTATGATTGTTGACAAAGAGACGGAACGAATTTCTTTATCAACAGATACAGACCCACTAGCAAAAAAGCGTTTAAGTGCCATTGAAGATGAATTAAAAAAAATAAAGGCTCAACAAAAAAAAGCGCATGATGCTTGATATGATCAAAAACAACAACATGATAAACTTATTGCTCTAAAAGTAGATATTGAAAATGCCAGAAATCGTGTTGATAGATTACAAGCTGAAGGTAAATATGAACAAGCTAGTAAATTACTATATGTAGAAATTCCAAATTTAGAGAAGCAAGTTTTTGCAATGGAAGAAGCTAATACCAAATCAACAGATTCTGTATTTTCTGATGCTGTTGGTGCTAATGAGATTGCTTCAGTAATTTCACGAGCTACTGGTATTCCATTAACGAAGTTGGTTGCAGAGGAGAAAGAAAAGTTAATTCATTTAGAAGATGAATTGAAATTACGTGTTAAAGGCCAAGATAAAGCTATTAAAAATGTTGCTAACGCTGTGTTACGTTCACGTGCTGGAATTAATGATCCAGCTCGTCCTATTGGTTCATTTTTGTTTCTTGGACCAACCGGAGTTGGAAAAACTGAATTAGCAAAGGCTTTGGCGGCAAATTTATTTGATACTGAAAAATGCATGGTTCGTTTTGATATGAGTGAATATGCTGAGCGATATGAAGTTAGTAAGCTAATTGGTGCAGCACCAGGATATGTTGGCTTTAACGAAAATGGTGGAAGTGGATCTTTAACTAATGCTATTAAAAATCACCCATATTCTGTATTATTATTTGACGAAATCGAAAAGGCTCACCCTAATGTATTAAATGTTTTATTACAAGTTTTAGATGATGGACGTTTAACAGATGCACAAGGAAATGTCGTTAATTTCAAAAATGTTATTATCATTATGACTTCTAATTTAGGAGCACAAGAAATTCTTGATGGTAAGCCAACAGAAGCTATTAAAACACTTAAAACATTCTTGCGTCCAGAGTTTATTAATCGAATTGACGAGATAATTAATTTTAACCCAATTGATGAAAAAACCATTGTGTTAATTGTTGAAAAACTATTAAACGATTTAAAAGTCCGTTTAGAGAATGAAAATATTTTAATAGATTTTTCAGACAAGGCTATTATTAACCGAATCGCTAAAGATGCTTATGACCCAGTGTTCGGAGCACGTCCAATCAAACGTTATATCCAAAGTAAGATTGAAAATCTTTTGGCACAAAATATTTTAGAAACAAATATTAAGAAAGGTATTAATTACCGTATAACAGTTAATAAAACAGGAACATTTGAATTTTTACCAAAGAAAGATGATTAAATTACTTATCACTCACAATAAAATTTAGTATCTTATCAGCAACATAAATTATTTTTTTGATTGATTTGTTTTCTAATAGCTTACTAATCTTTTCATTAGCTTTTGCTAAATTAACAGCAGTATTTTCATCAATACCACATGGAACTTCAATAGTCTCTCTAAATTTACCATTGATTTGAATTGGTAAATTAACAGTAGTTGTTACAATCTTAGTAGGGTCATATGTTGGTCATTGAGAATTGTAAATAAGTGTATTTGCATTAAATTTAGCACTATTAATTTCTTCAGTTAGGTGTGGTGCATAACATGAAAGGACGATTAAGAAATTTTTCATGTATGGAATATATAATTGTTTTTGCTTATAGCATTCATTAATAAATACCATCATTTCACTAACCACTAAATTTAATTTAATGTTTTCTAAATCGTCTGTAGCTTTTTTAATGAAAAGATTGTATGCACATACTCAACTATTGTCAACCGCATTTAAATCATCAGTGAAAATGATTTCAGGCATCTCTAGAAAGATACGATATACTCTTTCTAATCATTTACGAATTCCATCTAAACCATCAGTGTTTCAAGGGTAAACTCCACCAACTGGTCCTAAAAACATTTCAAAAGTTCTTAAAGCATCAGCACCATGACTAGCAACAACATCATCTGGATTGATGACATTACCAATTGACTTAGACATTTTGTGTCCATCATTACCTAAAATCATACCATGGTCAATTAGACGTTGAAATGGTTCTTTAACTGATGTTACTCCAATGTCAAATAAAAATCGATGTCAGAAACGGGCATATAGTAAATGTAGCACGGCATGTTCCATTCCACCGTCATAAAAATCTACTGGCATTCATTTATCAAGAATAGCCTTAGATTCAGGACTATTCAACGGTAAATAGCTACCATCAGGCTGTTTAAGTAGATATGCTAAGAAATACCATGATGAACCAGCTCATTGGGGCATTGTATTAGATTCACGTCGATATGTTTTTCCATTGATTGTGACACGTTTTCATACATCAAGATTAGCTAAAGGTCCTTCACCAGTACCAGTTGGTTCAATATCATTTGTGAATGGTAGAACAATTGGTAAATTGTGGTCAATATACATTTTATTGTTTTCATCAAACAATATTGGGAATGGTTCACCCCAATAACGTTGGCGAGAAAAAATTCAGTCATGAATCTTATAAGTAATATGTTTTTTCCCAGCATGTATTTCTTCTAGATAATTAATAATCTTTGCACAAGCATCATCTGTATTTAAACCATTAACTATATCAGAATTAATGTGTTCACCATCATTGGTATAAACTTGTGTCTGATCTTCACATTTAATAACATATACAATTGGTAACTCATATTTCTTTGCAAATGCAAAATCTCGTTCATCATGTGCAGGTACACCCATTACTATTCCTGTTGCATATGTATTTAATACATAATCAGCAATGTAAATAGGGATTTCTTTATTAGTGATGGGGTTAATGGCATAATTACCTGTAAAAACTCCAGTTTTTTCCTTATCAGTGTTACGCTGTAAGTCGGTTTTAGCTTTAGCATTTTCAATATATTCTTGTACATTTTTTTGATGCTCTGGTGTAGTGATTTTTTCAACTAGTGGGTTTTCTGGGGAAAAAGCTAAATAAGTTACTCCATAAATTGTATCAGGTCGTGTTGTAAAAACCGTAAAATTAATGTTGTCTTTAGTTTTGAATTGAATAACAGCACACTCTGAACGACCAATTCAATTTGTCTGCATCGCTTTGATAGAATCTTTTCAATCAATTTCTTGTAGTCCTTCAATTAGTTTATCAGCATATTTTGTAATTTTAAGAACTCATTGCTTCATAGGTTTTTTGATAACAGGATATTTTCCATGTTCTGTAACCATTTTACCTTCGTGTTGGATAATTTCTTCATTTGCCAGAGCTGTACCTAATTGTTCACATCAATTGATTTCAACTTCACGTAATTCTGCTAGGTCATTCTCACATAATTTAATAAATATTCACTGTGTTCATTCATAAAATTTCGGATCAGTTGTATCTACTTCTTTACGATAATCATATGCAAAACCTAAAGATTTTAGTTGACGACGAAAGTTTGCAATATTTGTTTGGTTGAATGTTTGTGGGTGTTGTTTGTTTTTTAAGGCAAAATGCTCAGCTGGCAACCCAAATGCATCTCAACCCATTGGTTGTAGAACATTAAAACCACAAAAATGTTTATACCTACTAACAATATCAGCTTGTGTGTATCCTTGCACGTGTCCAACATGTAAACCAGCACCAGATGGGTATGGAAACATATTTAAAACATAATATTTTTTTTGCTCATTATTATCGTTAAAATAATGGGTGTGGTTATCCTCTCAATATTTTTGTCATTTTTTTTCAATCGCGTTATGATTATACATTATATTTGTGTTGCAATGTGCCTTCTACCATTACACATGCATCTATAACTAATTATAACATAGTTATAAGATACTTATTGTATTCATCGTTTCTATAGGTGTATTGAATATAGTTTGCCACTTAGTTATTGGTTAACTACGCTAATAATTTTGTTAGTAGTGTTGATATATAAATTACCCAAATTTAAAAAGCCAGATGTTTTAGCCCTTCCACAAAAACTCCTATTAAGATAAAAATTTATCAGCGCGTGACATTACATTTTTAATTTTTCATATAAGGGAGGTTATTTTAGTCTATTGCAAAAATTTTTTTCGCTGCGATTTTCTGGTTAGAATGTGGCATTATATGCCTATGTTAGCCATAGAATTAGCCGTGCAAGAGGTATAGCTGATATTAAAATTAATCACACTCAAAAAGCTGCATATTTTGGCCACCCTTAATTGCGTATATTATACCTGTCGAGACTGCAAAAATAGTTAAGATTTTGTCAGCGCGAGTAAAATGAAAAGTCTTAAGCCTTTCATCCGAAAGTGGTCATTTTAATCTATTACAAAAATTTTATAATAACAATAGCTAGGGTAACTAGGAAAATCATTGCCCATATTTAATCTAAGTCTCTCATATTCGCTTATCACAAAATCTCAAAACTCACTCTTGTTTTTCTTATTCATAAAATATTAAATCAGCGTAGTCATATTTTATTGTTTTCTTGTTAACTGATATAGCAATCATTTTGTTTATACTAGTATTTTACATACATTTCCGGATATATTAATGGTAAAATCCACAAGGGCGACAATATCCCTAATATCACAAATAATCAAAGCCAAAAAGCGGTATATTTTGGCCCCCCTTTAATAGCATATGCTAAACTAACAGAAACTACGAATACTGCCATAATTTTATTACCGCGCGTCATTATTACATTCTCTAATTTTTCATGCGGAAGCGGTCATTTTAACCGATTACAAAAATTTTTTCAATGTGATATTTTCGGATTGTATTTATATCGACCGAAAATTTTATAATAATTACTGCAAAGTTCAAAAAGATCATTTCCTCCCGACAGTTTATGTTTCTGGTATAACTTCCTGTATTCGCTTGATAAAAATGTCTCCATTTTAATTTTTTTATCGGTATTTATTTTGTTATTCATAAAATATTAGTTTGTCGTTGCTAAAATGAAAATTTGTAGAACTGGCCAAATAGTGAGTGCTAATTAACATTTTCATACTATTATTATACAATTTTTGTTGGTTAAAGATTTCTATGCGATATTATATCTTTATGACGATTAACGCACAATTGATTTTCAATCATCTTGAGTATGTCACGGGTTAGTTTTATTTATGTGGTCATAAAACATAATGCCTGATAGGTGGTCAATTTCATGTTGTAGACAAATACCAAAAAGCCCATCAGCTTCGATTGTTATTTTCTTTTGGCCATTGATGTCAGCTAGTAAATCAATTGCTTCAACAACTATTTTGCTTTTTCGCGGAACGATACCGTCATGAACTTTAAGTGTACTCAAACAGCCTTCACCTGAACTTAAATAAGCAACTTGCTTACTGTAAGATACAATTTCTGGGTTAGCAATTAATAATTGACGTTCTACACCATCAGATGTTAAATGCATATAAATCACTTGTTTTCCTCAACCAATTTGACAAGCAGAAATCCCAATACCTGGTCGAATATGATATTTTTTGTCTTCACCATTGTATGATGCATCAATGTATGTTTGCATTTTTTCAATATTGGTTAAATCGTCTTTAGTTAATGGAAATGTCAATAAAGACGATTTCTGTCGCATAACTGGTTGTGTATCAAGAATTATCCATTTCTTTTTAGGCTTCAACATATATTTATTATAAAATATGCGATTTATTTTTCTTGGATGTTATTATATATTGATGCATAACAAACATATTTCTGCTAAAATTTCTGTGTTACTTATGATTATAATAACGTTGTTTTTGACGCTATTAACTCCAGTTCATATTGGTAATCCTTCATATAGTGAGCCTAGATTATCACAAGAAGAAGAACCACGATATTCACTTAGTTATGCTAGAACATGTCACCGTTATGATAGATTTAGTGATGGTTCATATAAGATCGTACCCTATAACAACTCACCATTTAGAACAAATTTTAATGTGGATACGAAAAAAATAATTTTATCCTCTGCACCAAATAACATTGATACCAATAAAATATTTAGCAGGATTGTGCAGTCCAATATAAAAAATGACTATATATTCAATTATGGCTTGTTAAAATCCAATCTTTATATGGCATGAGAAGCTTTTAAAAGTATTCAAAATGATGGATGTTCACTTGTTGAATATTTGGGTAGCATGTTAGAAATGAAGATGGTTGATACCTTTGTTCCATTTAGCAAACTAAATGTCAACTTAGCGGTACGCAAGAAGTTAATATTACGTATGGGCGAACCGTTTAATTTGATTAAGGCTGACATCTTGAGTTCTAAAACAATAAATGTTCCATATCTTTTTACTGACACTGCTGAATTACAATATCATATGTTATACGATACATTTTTTAATCTAGCTTCTGCTGTGTCTATTGAAGATATTGTAGATACTCCAATCGTGGTGATGATTCAGTATAAAGATGATATGAGTGGCACGAGTTCAGCCATACGAGGAAACGGGGTTTTCCTTGGCCTGAATGACTACACAGATAATAACATTGAAACCTATAGTTATAGTATTGCAAATCTTGTGTCAGTCAATAAAATAGCTGATAACATAATCAATTTAAAAATTGATAGAGATAAAATATCTAATGATCAATTTGGTATATTTTCATGATTGATGGATAAGTTGTCATGTGATGTTTATTATGAAACAGCGAACGCAAATTTCGGAAATGAAAATATTGGTATTAAAAAAAATTGTCGTTTTAGCGAGTTAGTTGATGGAATTAATATCAATGTTAATCCAGACCACAACAATAATGATGTTTTTATATTAAAGAATATTATTACTAATGAATATGTGGATGATGAATTTTATATTCAATCTGCATCACTATATTAAAATTCCATAAACAGTGTTGTCAACAATTTTTGTAATTTCTACACGATACATATTCCCTTGTAGACTTTTGTTTGTTTTCACTAAGACTTTAAAAAAATATTCTGAGTGTCCACTTTGATAATTTTTGATGCTAGATTTTTCAAACAATACATTAACAATTTCACCAATAAATTTTTTAAGATAATTTGCTTGGTTTGTCTGATTAATTTCATGGATGATATTAAAACGGTTTTTTAATTGTGATGGTGATACTGAATTCTTTAGTGAAAATGCAGCAGTGTTTTTTCTTGGAGAGTATGGGAAAATGTGAATGTCACAAAATTGTATGTTTTTTACATTTTCAGCACTAACGGCAAACTCGGCTTGACTTTCAGTTGCATACCCAACAATGAGGTCGGTGCTGATTGAAAACAATGGATTGATGCTTCTAATGTCAGTTACAATCTTTGTAAATTCAATAATTGTATATTTTCTACCCATATCAGCTAATGTTTTGTCACAACCACTTTGTAAACACAAATGTAGGAATTGACAAAACCTTTCTTTTTTATTTAGCATCAAGTCGATTATTTTTTTATTCATTTGAAATGGTTCAACAGATGAAATACGAATACGAAATGTTCCAGGTAGTTGGCTAATTTTTAATAATAAATTATAAAATGTGCATGTTCCATACTTATAACCTGATGTATTTACACCAGTTAATACAATTTCTTTGTAGTTATTTTTAATTAGATCTTTAATTGTGTTAATAACTGAAATCGGCGATAAAGAGCGTTGTTTACCACGTACAAAAGGAATTAGACAGTATGTACACATAAAGTCACACCCATCTTGGATTTTAATAAAAGCCCGTGTTTTTTCTGTACAACTATTGGTGAAGTTATCTTCAATTTTATTTTCTTGACGAATATTGGTAATTTTAACTATCTTCTTTGATTCGTACTCACCAATTAAGTCAACTATTTTATTTTTATATTTATTTCCAATAATCACACATACATTTTCATTAGTAATTTCAGCACTATGTAATTGACTGTAACACCCCATACACACTACTAATTCAACCATTTTTGCTTGGCTTGCCCGGTTAATCATGTTACGGGATTTGCTATCTGCTCTAGCAGTGACTGAACATGTGTTGATAATGATGATTTGTGCCTTATTAATGTCAGTTGTATATTTGCCCCCAGCTGCTTTAATCTGTTCAACAATGCTATTTGATTCACATAAATTAACGCGACACCCTAGTGTAATGATGTTAAAACATTTACCTTTAATTTCCACTGCCAAAACCACTAGTAGGGGTGGTAATCTTTTTCTCTTCTTCTTCAGTTTCTTTCTTGTGTTGATATTGTTCGTGAGTTAATGATGCAGCTAAAAGTTTATTTTTTAAAAATTCACTCTTTGAATCATTGACGCTTTGGTATTTCCTTTTAGCAAGAATTAATTCAATTTTTCATACAGCATAACGATACATACCAATGGTAATTAAACTAAAAACACAAGCACATGCAGCAATTGTAATAAATGCTCCCTCTGCTCGGCCTCATGTTTGACTAATAATCATATATATGATTAGTGATAGCATGAATGCTCCTACATAAACATAGTGAGAAAGTTTGTAAAAATCTCATTCCTTTTTGGTAATTGTAACCACTGCCTTCAAGCAAAGCATGTCCTTATAGTCGAGTCAGAAGGTCAATACTCATAAACCTAAAGAACACAAATTACATAAAATGATTGGTAGGATAATTACTGAATTAGAAAATGTTCCAATACGCACCAATAGTCAGCTAATTAGATATCCAAGACCAATTAGAGATGTGCCGAAACTAAAAACTAATTTCGTGATCTTAAATCACAATTTATTATCTATCTCTATTTGTTTTATCTCGTTCATATTATTCAATAATTTTATCTAAGATTGCATTGATAAAGCGGTAATCATTAAGTTCAGAATATTTTTTAGTAGTCACAATAGCCTGGTCAATGATTATTTTTTTATCAATACCAAGAGTTTTAGATTCACTGTATGCAGAAAATAAGATTGCTTTTAGAATCGGTTTCACACGTGCTCATGGTCATGTAGGGTTTAACTTACTAGTAATGAGTTGTTGTATAGTTTCGATGTTGTCAGCATAGTATTCAATTACTCGCATCTGGTCAGCGCCAAAATCATATTCAGTATAAGCTTTAGATTTGATATCTTGAACACCAATGTTGTCAATAATAGTTGTATAAATGTAACGGAATACATCGATACGCTTCTTTCATTGTTGTTTAGCTTTTGGTGCAGAGTTGTTTTCCATAGTTAGTTGTCTAATCTCAATACAAGAATTAAATTATCAAGATTTAAACTTTTGACGATGCTGTTTTTAATTGTAACACTACTACTATTAATAATAGCAACGCTGTTATTAAGAGATTTAGCATTAAGCACAACTTCAATGGCTATGTCGTGTCCAACATATCCAATTTTTATTTCATCAAAAGATACCCCAATAACTTGCTTAACAATGTTCTTTACAACATTGACTACGCAATTTTGTTCGATGATGATGGTACCGTGTTTCTGAGTACTAATAAATTCAATCATTACTTTCCTCGACCAACGTATTTACCATCTATTGTATTAACAATTACTTTTTCTCCTGTCTTAATAAATTGTGGTACTTCAACTTCTAAACCTGTTTCTAATCATGCTTTTTTACCAGCAGAGTTAACGCTATTACCTTGTACTGCATCTTCAGCCTCTTTTACCAATAGAGTAACTTGATCAGGCATAGCAACGTCTAAAATTTCATCACCGAATTTACGCACCTTTATTTGCATACCTTCTGTAATGAATTTCTTTTCTCACTCTAACTTCTTTTCATTAATCTCAATAGTCTCGTATGTACCATTATCCATGAAAACATAATTATCACCACTTGCGTAACTAAAACTCATAGGGATAGTAACAACTTCAGCTTTTTCAAATTTTTCACCAGTTAGTGGATTTCAAGTGATTGTACCTGTACGTAGATTTTTGACACGACATTTAACAATACCCTTTCCCATTGCAGTTTTATTAAAACTGTTATCTAAAACTAAAAATATGTCATTCCCGCTTATGAATGTCATTCCTGCTCTTAAATCTTTTGCATGTATTACTTCTGCCATAATGATATTATACTATATTAAGTACAAGGTATATAGTCGTACTTGGAATGTTGCTCATAAAGTTTAAAAATATACCTCCAAAAAGACAGAATAATTTAATTAAATTACTATAAAGCATTTGATGTTAAAGTGTATTATAATATATATAAGTGTGAAAGTAGCGAAATAATTTGCTCCATTCACTAACTTCAAAAATGGATATAGATAAATTTGATGTAGATTTGGTATATACTTGGTGTGACGGTAGTGACCCTAAATTTAGAAATAAAAAAGCTGTTGCTGCTGGCACTAAAATTTCTAATCATGACGAATTAAATGGTATTCATCATATTATGCAAGCAGATGAATTGATGTATTCATTACGTTCTGTTCAAAAAAATTTAAAGTGGATAAATAATATTTGAATTATTGTTGATGAACAAGTTCCGAGTTTTATAAATTTAAATAATCCTAAAATACATATTGTTGATCTTAAAGATATTTTTCCAGCTGATGCTATACCAAATTTTAATACTAATGCCATTGAAACTGTGATGGGTAGAATTAAAGGATTATCAGAATATTTTATTTTAGCAAGTGATGATATGTTTGCTAATAAGCCATTAACAAAGGATTATTTCTTTACAAGCGATCGAAAACCAATTATCCACGTACGTAAAACTACTTTGGGTGTAAAATATTGATACGCTCTAATCAGTTACACATGTAATGCTGAAATTACTGGTAAGCCAAATTTTAAAATTCTACAAGATTTTCACAACATGACACCCCATGTTAAATCCGATTACAATGATATTGTTGAAAACAGTAAATACAAGAAAGTATTTGAAGCAACCATTTATAGTCAGTTTCGCAGTTTTTTTAACATCCAAAGAATATTTATTTATATGTTATTAGAAAAAGTTCATAAAGTTGTTTTCAAGAAGCAAAGAACAATTACTGCCATCGTTGATCAATCATATTGTACACAACCATTTGCATGAATAATTACACTTATGTCTCCCAATCTATTTTGTATTAATGCCAGACGCCATCAAACTAAAAATGAAATTAAAAAAATACGCAAATGATTGAGCAAGAAATTTCCTGAGAAATCACAGTTTGAATAATCTTATTTAATCTTTTTTGTTATCTCTGATACCAAGTTTTCTTTTTCTTTATTAAGCACTAATAGTCCATCATTGGTAAGTACAACAGCCACATTATCTAGACCAATTACACCCACATTGATATTGGTGGAATTATGAACAAAAGTATTGGTGTTTTCCATTTCATAAATGTTTTCACCTTTGATAATATTTCCTCCACCTAGCATTGAACATAGCGAATTGTATGTGCCTAAATCGACTCAACTAAAATTAATTGGAAACATATATATGTTATCAGATTTTTCCATCAGACTTTTTTCAATTGCTGAAGGAACTAATGTTTTATAGAATTTGTTTACATAAAGGCTTGGTAACTCAAATAGACGTAATAAGTTTGCATGAACTTCTTTATTTGTTTTTAGTAAATTATTTGCCAAGTCATTAATGGTACAAATAAAAAATCCTTCATTTCAAAAATAATTTGGTTTTTTATATAGTTTGTTAGCAAGTTGTTGATTTGGCTTTTCACAGAAGCTATTTACCTTGTACAAATCATTATTAATTTTTTTTGTTTCAATGTAACCATATTTTGTTCCGGCACATGTTGGCTTTTTGCCACCAATAACAATTCCACCTTTGACATTCACTGCAAAAGCGCCCTTGATTGACGAGATGAAATTTATTTTATTATCAAATATGTGATCGGCATGAATAAATAAAATTTTCTCATTATTCTTTTTACCCTTAAAGTAATTTTTAATATATCTGGCAGCTAACAATACACAATTGGTTGTCCCTTTACGACATGGTTCAACAATCATCTTTTTTCTATCAAAGTCTTTGATTTGTTTTAAGATTATATGTTGATGTGATTTTTCTGAAACAACAAAAATATTTTTTGTGATATTTTGCATTAAAGTATAAGTGCGTTGAATTAAACTATCAGCTCCAGTAAAATTTAAAATCTGCTTTGGTTTTGCAGGTGTCGATAGTGGTCATAATCTCGAACCTTCCCCACCTGCTAGAACACAAATAATCATTATAATAATATTATAAACCTTTTATAAGATATCTAAACTAATTATTTATTTAAACAAAATTTTGGTATCAAGATTTTTTTGGACGTATTGCAATAAAATTGTAATAACTGAGCGTAAGATATTTTTTTCAACTGTTGGGTTATCTAGAAATTTATCATCATTAAATATTCCAAATATTATTTGGAAAACATTAGGATCAATTTTTGGAATATCCTTTTTTTGCGTACAAGTTTGACATACCATACCACCTAAGTAAGGACTAAAATTATTTATCTCTTGATTTCCACACGATATACAGTAGTTTGGTTCTGACATCAAACCGAATAACAAAATATAGTTTTTAAGAATGGCACATATATTCACATATTCATTTTCTGGTTTTTTAGTTATCAATTCAACTCCATATTTATAAAAATTAAAAAATTCCTTGCTTGTGGTTGTTGCTTTCACAATACACTGGTTTAAAATATTTAAGGCATTATTACCTTCGATGTTTCAAGGAGCTGCAGTTATACAATTTGCCTTTTTTAATCTTGAAATTTTATTTTCACTTCGAGCTTCAAAAATAACAAATTCAATGAATGAACCTATAAATAAATTTCGCGCATTCTTTGAATTAATTTTCTTTGAGCCCTTTGATAAACAAACGTATTTGTTACCATTTGTACACAAGATAGTTATGATTTCATCAAATATGCCATAATCATCTTTCTTAACTAAATAAGCATTGATGATTCTTTCTGCCATTATTTGCCAGCAGGCACTTTACTTTTCTTTACTGATTTATTTTCTGTTCCTTTAATTAGTCGTACAATATTTGAGTAATGTCTAACAATTACATATAAACCAGCGATGATTGTCATAATGATAATTACCCATATGTATAAATTATTAGCATTAAAGAAATTAGCAATTCCAGGAACATTACCAGTAGCGCCAATTGCTTCGTTGTTTGTTAAATAACCTAAGAGCGGAATTGGTATGAGGATAAAATATGGTGAGATTAATGCGATAATGATTGAGGCAACTGACGTAATCCTTGTTGTTTTTTTAATGATTAGTCATATAAGAAATAAACAAACTGCAATAATTGGTGATATGGCAAAAAAGCTTCCTCCAAATGTACTAACACCTTTACCACCACCTTTTGAACGTGCAACCAAGAAACTATGAGTTTTTAATAAGTAAAATATGTAAGTGATTGGTGCACAATGTCCAGCAGTGGATGTTATGATTGGTAAGTAAATTATTCAACTTGCAAATTCATTTCCGTCATTGTTGAAGGCATATCGAAATAACAAGGCATTAATGAAAATAGCGATAAAACCCTTAGCTAAGTCTAGTGTACCACCGATTATTGCAAAGGTACCACCACGCTTTGCTCCAGCAATTCTACCAAGGTTAGTTGCTCCTGCGTTTCCGCTACCTTGCACACGGATATCTACTTTTAAAAATACTTTCCCAATAATTAGCGAAAATAGTATCCCACCAATGATATATCCAATAATTGCATATAAAAATCCTTGAAAAATGAGCATCTTACTATATTACATTTAAAATTATATAATATTAGTATATGAACCATAGACAAATGCTTAAAATATGTCCAACATTACTTCTTTCAAGTATTGCGTTTTTGCTTCCGTTTAGCATCAGCAGTTGTGGAAACAAAGTTCCTCATGATGCTTTGCCGTTATCTGTCTTTGATATTAGTGATGATGGTGTGATTAATGGTTTCAAACAATTTAGTGACGAAGAAATTAACGAACTTACAAACCAATACCGAGTTTTATACATCTATCACAAAACAGGTGATACATATATAAAAAAAATTGCTGATAACGCTTTTGCCCAACCAGTTGGTGGTAAAACAATCTTACTTAATATCAACAAATTACAATTTGATCCACGCCTTCAATTAGAAACGATTGGTGACTACGCTTTTAAAAATTGTAATATGTTCAATGGTGGCATTACTATTCCCAAGACTGTTAATTATATTGGCAAAGAAGCCTTTTATAATTGTGCAGGATTTAACACAAACTTAACGCTATATGAAGTTTTAGAAATTGGCGATAATGCTTTTGATGGTTGTGCTAATTTTAATGTTTTGAAAATTTATGATTGACAAAAGACACCAACATGGACTGGAAGTGAAATTTTTTCTAATTGGTCAAATAACGGCGAGATTAGTAGACGTATTCTAGCTTATAATTGCGTAGATTCTAATGCTCATAAAGTAAATTTATTCTTGCAAACATTGGGTTTTCCAACTAATTGAATTGAAGGATAATATTAAAAGAAAATATTTTAATAACTTTATTTCTTGGTATTGTTCTCAACATAATATTTTATCATAATTAAATCATTTGTAGTAATACCCTGAATTCTTTGTGCTTGGTCCAAACTAACCGGTCTGATTTTATTTAATTTATCGATTGCTTCTAATGACAGATTCTTAACCGTCCTATAATTTTCAATGCTTTCTAGTTTAACTGCTTCTAAATTGAAATTTTTATGACAGCTATTAATTTCGTTTTTAATGTATCCTTCGTATTTTATATTTATCTCAATTTTTTTAATGACTTCGCTTGACAAAGTATTAAGTTCTTTCTTTGTCATAATCTGTGCTAGACTAATTTCTGGACGTTTTAACAAGCTATATAGTGTGTGTGCACTATTTCCATATTTCTTTAATAATTGTTTTGATAAACTATTTTCTTTTAAGTATTTAATTGTCTCGCTAATGACTTTTTGTTGCTTTTGGAATTGTGCATACTTTTGTTTGCTAACAGTACCTGCCACATATCCATAATTAATTAACCGTTCATCAGCATTATCGTGACGAAGTAATAAGCGGTATTCAGCCCGGCTAGTTAATAAGCGGTAGGGATCGGTGATGCCTTTAGTTACAATGTCATCAACCATTACACCGATATATGATTCATTCCTTTTTAATATTAGTGGTGCTTTTTTCTTATGTTGCAATACTATATTTAAACCAGCTAACATTCCTTGTCCTGCTGCTTCTTCATAACCACTAGTACCATTTACTTGTCCAGCAAAATATAAGTTCTCAAATAATTTTGTTTGTAAAGTAGGGTATAACTGAATGGGGTTAATGGCATCATATTCAATCGCATATCCATAGCGCTGAAATTTTGCTTTTTCCAAACCAACAATTGTGTGGACAAGTTTTTCTTGTACTGTCTCGCTCAATGATGTACTTAGACCTTGAATGTACATGGTTGGTAAACTAGCAGATTCTGGTTCAATAAATAATTGATGGCGTTTCTTATCACTAAATCTCACAACCTTATCTTCAATACTTGGACAATAACGTGGTCCTGTACCCTTTATATTACCACTATACATCGCGGAGTATTTGAGATTAGATCTAATAATTTTGTGAGTTGCTTCATTTGTGTAAGTTAGCCAACATAATGCTTGTTTTTTATATGGTACATAAACTGGTTCAAAGTGTTCAAAACACAATTGCAATTTGCTACCTGGTTGTTTTTCAATTTTATTAAAATTAATTGAATCTTTAAAAATTCGTGGTGGTGTTCCAGTTTTTAAACGGATAATTTCAAAACCCAACGCCTTTAAATTTTTAGACAAGTTGGTGCTAAATGTTGATCATGTTGTTAAATCTTTTGTATCATATGCAGGACCACTTTCACGATTATTCAAACCCACATGAACCTTTGCTTGCATATAAGTTCCAGATGTAATTGCAACATAAGTGGCATAGATGTCTTTATGCTTTTCAGTATTAATCCCAATGACTTTTTTGCCGTCAATGATTAATGAAAGTGCTTCATCTATTATCAGTGTTAAATTTTTTGTCTTAGCAATTTCTTTACAAAATCATTCATGATATTTTATCTTATCAATTTGTGCTCGTAGGGCTTGCACACCTGCTCCTTTTGATTCATTTAATAATTTCATTTGTAATTGATTGACATCAGCTGCAATGCCTTGCATACCACCTAATGCATCAATTTCGCGTGTCACTATTCCCTTTGCAGGACCGCCAACACTTGGGTTACACGGACAAGATCCAATGCTTTTTTCATCTAAGGTAATTAAGGCAGTGTTTAAACCAGCATGAGCACAAGCAAAACACGCTTCTAGGCCAGCATGTCCTGCACCAATTACAATTACATCAAATTTATTCTTCATCATATGACAAATGTTTGATCAGGCATATTTAGTAAGAACTCCAACCACCAATATCAAAAAGACTTAATGGTATTTTGGGCACTCATGTAGGTTGAAAGTCATATGCAAACTGTAAAACTGGATAATTGATTGGTGACATTTCTGAGGGTGAGTCAGTATTTGCTTTCACAATTCCAGTAATGTATCCAGTTGTTTCACATTTACTTGTGGTAATGTTGTTGTTATCAGAGCCAGAACCAATCTCAATTTTTATTGAGAAAACTAAATCATCATTTTTTGACACTGAAATATTGACCTTTTGTGCATGTCCGCGTGCTTCAATCTTAAGATTTAATTTAGATTTATTATCCTTGTTTTCTAAAGTATAGCTGCTATTTTTTAAATCCTCATCATATAAAATTCCATAAGTAGTAGTAAAAATATACAACATTGCACACATAAAACCATTAACAATGTTTTTAGAAGTGATATTTTGTTTTAAAAATGCTTTATCATTATCACTATTGTTGTCAAATGTATGCATTGGTAACACAGCAGCATTCTTGCGACATAATTCATCTAAGGTATTTAATTTACCAATTTTTGTAGAACTACTACAGCTAGTAATTGCAAGCACAAATGGGGTAGTTACCCCCATCAAAATAAACGCTCCACCAATAACTTTAAATTTATTAATATTACCCATATTAATATTATATATAATATAAATATCCTAATGAGCATCAAGCCAGTATTTACAATATCAACAAATTTAAATTCTAATTCAGACCAAGCTGTTCCTTTTTGAGTACATAGTCCAGACACTAAAACTAAAAAGGCGCTTAACTATTTGAAAAAAATATGAAAATGAGGTAAGTTATTATTTTTAATTACATTTATGGTGTTAGGTTTGTGGGGATGTTTTCAAATGACTGGTGACCCAAGTGTAAAAGGTGAACAAGCAATTGGTGCTGGTTTGGAATTTGGATATGCATACGGTCAGACTGGTAATTTTTATTATGACTTGTCATCTAGTGGTTATCCAGGCTATCACACCTTCTCATCATTTAGTTTTAATTATGGACCATTTTATGCGCTCTTTGTTTATCCAGCATCTGTATTTTGTCTAGCGATGATGTGATCAATGCACAATATGTGGGGTGGGTTAAATGCCTTTGTTACCATTTTTGTTTTATTGATTATTATCCGTTCATTAACATTAATGATTACTTTACGTTCCACTTTGCAAAATGAAAAAATGAGTGAGGTTCAAGGGAAAATTGCCGAAATAAACGGTAAGTATAAGGGATTAACTGATGCTATTAGTCGTCAGCGTAAGAGTCAAGAACTACGTGCGATATATGCAAAAAACAATATTAAACCATTTGCCCCATTTGAACAAATGATGATTACTTTGCCAATTTATACGATTATTCACCGTGTTATCTCGAACGTTCGTCCAATCAAAGCTACTAATTTGTTTAATATCTGGAGTTTTGCTTCCAACCCACTTAATGAGTTGTTTAGCGGTCATTGAATATATTTGGTATTCTTGTTAATTATTATTCCAGCACAAGCTCTATCAATGTTTTTACCGCGAATTTGAGCAAAGAAGCGTAGCCGTAGTGCAACAGCGATTTCTTCCAAGGGAACACGTCAAGCACGTATCACCAACATCATGCAAATTGTTATTTTGGGTGTGATGTGTTTTGTTGTTGCTAACTCACCAACTGGAGTAGGATTGTACTGATTCTTGTCATCATTATTTTCTATTTTCCAAGCATGATTAATGCATGTGTTAGTATTACGTAATCGTCGTAATCACGGAACTTTAGAGAAAAAATTACAAGCATTAGGACTTGAATAGTTAATGACACAAGATGTTGCTACTTATCTTAAAGAACATGGTATAAACCCTAGTAAAAAACTGGGACAGAATTTTTTAATCAATCAAGATATATGTGATAAAATTGTTGATAATGTTGATTTCGATAAAACTGATTGTGTTGTTGAAATTGGTCCAGGGTTAGGAGCTCTAACACAGACACTAATTGGGAAATCACCGTATTTAATCACTATTGAATTAGATAAAAGATTATATGATTATAATAAAAAAACTTTTAATAAAATAAAAAATATCGAAATGATTAATGATGATGTTTTAAATGTTGACTTTGACGCTCTAGCTGAAAAATATAAAACACCAGTTATTGTTTCCAATTTACCATACGCTATTTCTTCATTAGTTGTTATTAAATTTATTAAAGCTACAAGATTTAAAGAAATGTATGTGATGCTACAAAAAGAAATGGTGGAGCGAATCTTAGCAAAAACAAAAACTAAAAAATATAATAATTTAACTGTTTTGATTAACCAATATGCAAGTGTTGAGAAATTATTAAGTATTGGGAGAAATAATTTTTATCCAATTCCAGCCGTGGACTCTATTGTGATTAAATTAACTAGAAATAAAAATACATATGAAGAAAAATTTGACAAATTCACTAAATTATGTTTTGCTGCCAAAAGAAGAACACTTGTTAATAATTTAAAAAACATTATTGAAAAACAAGATTTAATTGATTTTCTAAAATTACATAAGTTACCAATTGATGTACGTGCGGAGTGAATTGATGCTGCTACTTTACACAGTTTGTTTATTAAATGTTATAATTAAATAAATGAGACGAGTTAAACATAGACGCATTAAGCGTGTTAAAAAACCGCAAATAGATTTTTTCATTGTATTCTATACAATTGTTGTCCTTGCTGTTCTTATTTTTACCATCTTGATCGGTACAAATGTTATTCACATCAATCATTTATTTAAGTAAATCTATCCATGCAATTTCACAAGCTAACGTTCGACGATTATCAGGTTTTTAAAAAATACAGTGGTAAAGATATAAATTACGAAAATTCATTTATAACAGTTTATATCTGGTCAAAAGTGTATGAAACTTTTATGGCTATTGAAGATGATTGTATGTATTTATATAGTATCATGGAAGGCATTTGCGAATTTGACCCACCTACATGCCCCAACTCATTTTTACTTAAATGGATTGATAATTGTGTTGCATACAGCAAGCAAATGCACAACAAATATCACATAACAATATTACAACATCAATATGAATATTTACAGTCAATAAATAGTTCTTTAAAATTTGAACAATGTTTGTGAAAGCAAGATTACATATATAAAATTGATGACCTTAGTGAATTCAAAGGCTCTAAATTACAATCAAAACGTAATCTATGATATCAATTCAATGACAAGTATAAATATGAATTCTTGCCATATAACAATGATTATGATGCCCTGAAAGCTTTTCTTGAAGAACTAAAGAAAGATAGTGATCGTGACTTATTAGAAAAATTAGATTTACTTGCCTTAGAGAATTTAACTAAATTTGGTTTAGAATGTTTTATTTTGTATATCAACAAACAAATTGCTGGTTTTTGCATATTTAAAAGAGAAGAAACATCGGTTGAAATAGTGTTTGAAAAAGCTAACACTAAATACCAAGGTGTCTATGCAGCATTAGTGAAACTTGAAGCTGAAAAAAACACTGATAAAATCTATATGAACCGTCAAGATGATTTAGGAATTGAAGGACTAAGACGCTCAAAAAAATCATATAATCCAATCCGTATCATCGATAAATATATAATGGTTGATCCTACCTAATAATTATAAAAGTTATAATTATTATATGGGCGAAAGCACAAAAACCATTTATCAAAAAAAGAACATATATTTCCTTGCTATATTTATTGCAGTTTTTATCGCAATTTTAGCATTAACTTTTAAATTTATTGTGGAGGTGGACTGATCTAATTTATCAAAAGTTTTAGTAACGGGATTTTCTTCTTGACAAGGCTGAATGTGAATCGCGCTCATCGTACTGATTTTTGCGCTTTCGATCATCATTAAAGCTAACGCCCAATATGCAAGATGTTCAGTAGTTGTTAAAGTCAAATTCACTTCATGTATTGAATATTCATTAACAACATCTTTTCTTGCAATGATTGGAACAATGAATTTATTTGATGGAGCATATAGTTTGTATTGAATGAAGAAGCATCACATTAATACATCACAATCGTTTGCTTTTGTCCTTTACAACAACGTTGTTAATGAGACATCAATGTTTATTTTATTTATTCCTGCTTACATTTACTTGTGTACAAAATATCCCAGTATTTGTGCCGTGGATGGAGGGATATTAATCTTTTGAATTATGACTTTAGGCTTGGTATTAAACACTTTGTCAATTCTTGTCTATTTTTTTATGGGGTATAGTAGAAAATTTGCTTACTGAGTGGCAGTATGTGGCAATTGATTTAAAAAAATATTTAAAATGCATTATCACACCAAGCAAGAATGTCATGATAAATATTTTCATAACAAACAGTTAAGAAATGATTTCTTCGCCCTATTTAAAAATAAAAAAGCTACCTTTGCATATTTCTTTAAAAATTTCGCATGCTGTGGTCTAGCTGTACTTGATTTGTATGCAATTTTTATGTTTGTATCAATTGGACAAATTAATATTAATCCGTTTTTTATTTTTGTAGTTCAAACAACATCAGGCGCAGCTAATCGTTTCAGTCCTACTCCAGGTGGTGTTGGTACATGAGAAATGATCACAACAACAATTTTGACAGGTATCGCTGGTCGGGATTATGGTACAATTATCCATAACTCTGTTTTCATCTCGCGTTTTGACACCATCGTATTCAATATGGCAGGTCTAGGAACTTTTATTTTTGTTAGTATAAAAGTATTAAAAGAAAAATATCGTAAGCATCATATTACTCAAAATAAAGCCTAATTTTTACAACCAAATATTCCACTTTAATAGCTAAATTGCCTAAAGAAATAAACTGTTTTATTACAACTTTTTTACTATTCAACACCAGCATTTCAAAATAAAATTTGAAATCGTAACTTTTATTTTTGAACTCCACATACTATAATATATATAAAAACATGAATTATGTTCCTATTACTATCTGTATACCGTGTTATAATGGTGCAAAATGGATTCCAGCAATGTTTGCGAGTATCAAAAAATTGGATTATCCAAAAAAATTAATCGAAATTATCGTATGTAATGATGGTTCTACTGACAACTCTTTATCTATCCTAAGAGATATTCAGAAAAAAACAAAGTTACGTTTAATGATCATTGGTCAAAGTAATCAAGGCGCAGATTATAGTCGAGTGGCGATGGCCAAACAAGTAACTACACCATGATTTGTATATTTTGATATTGATGATGTTATCCTTCCTAATTGTTTAAAAGATTTAGTAAAAGCAACCTCTTCACCACAAACACAAATTACTGTTTCTAAAGTTAGACAAACTGATCATGTCTTAAATTTAAATGCTTTTGTTAAAAAACGCACCACATATAAAAAGTATCTTAATCTATGTGGAGGTTATATTTGAAATAAATTATTTAATACTGAGTGATTTCTACAAGCGATTGATAACTACCAAACACTTCCTCATGCTCAATGAGAAATTGGTGAAGATGCTAAACTATTGGCAATTTTGTTTTTAAGTGTTTCTAAAATCGATGTTAATCGTTCATATACATTAGAATATGTGATTCACGATCAAAATTTCTCACACAATAGTTCTAATATTGAACAGCGCTCTGATTCAATTATTCGTGGTATTGCCCATTTCTTAGAGTATACAAAAAATAGATTCGGATTTCAAAAACTAAGTAAATATCAGTGGAGTGTAATTAATTTCTTATTAATTTGGGAACTTCCTGGCATTACTATTCCCTTGCAGTATGATAAAGCTGCATTAGAATATTATCGCAATGAACTACAAAAACTTTTATTGCTATACAAGATTAAACCAGCCCATCCCAAATCTAGTCTTATATTCCTATGGTGAATAGCTCGTGTTAGACCGATGTTCAAAGGGTATAAAAAACAATATAGAAAAGTTCTAGCTAAATCAAAGTTAGAAACGAAGAAGTTAGATAAGCAGGTGTTAACTAAACAGAAGATAGCTAAAATGAAGTTAGACAAGCAGAAGTTAAAAAAACAGGAGTTAGCTAAACAAAAGTCTGATAAGCAGTTGTTGGCTAAACAAAAGTTGGAGAAAAAGATGTTAGCCAAACAGGAGCGAGAGAAACAGAAGTCTGATAAGCAGATGCTAGTTAAATCAAAGTTAGAAAAAAAGATGTTGGCCAAACAGAAGTTGGATAAGCAGAAATTAACTGAGCAAAAGTTAAAAAAACAGGAGTTAGCTAAGCAGAAGTCAGCTAAGCAGTTGTTGGCTAAACAAAAGTTAGAAAAAAAGAAGCTAGCTAAATCATTGTTAGAAAAAAAGAAATCAGCTAAACAGAAGTTAAAAAAACAAAAGTTGGAGAAAAAGATGTTAGCCAAACAGGAGCGAGAAAAGCAGAAGTCAGCTAAGCAGATGCTGACTAAACAAAAATTAGATAAAAAGAAGTTAATCAAACAAAAGTTAAAAAAGCAAAAGTTGGAGAAAAAGATGTTAGCTCGATCAAAATCTGTTAAGCAGAAGTTAGATAAACAAAAGTTAAAAAAACAGAAGTTAGAAAAAAAGCTGTTGGCTAAGCAGGAACGAGAAAAGCAGAAGTCATCTAAACAGAAGTTAGATAAAAAGAAGCTGGCTGAGCAGAAGTCAAAAAAACAAAAGTTAGTTCAGTCTAAATCGGTTAAGCAGGGGCGAGAAAAACAGAAGTTAGATAAACAAGAGTTAAAAAAACAGAAGTTGGAGAAAAAGCTGTTAGCCAAACAGGAGCGAGCTAAACAAAAGTTAGAAAAAAAGAAGCTGGCTAAATCAATGTTGGAAAAAAAGAAATTAGATAAACAGAAGTTAAAAAAACAAAAGTTGGATAAAAAGAAGCTGGCTAAACAGAAGAGAGAAAAACAAAAATTAGATAAAAAGAAGCCGGCTAAATCGAAGTAATTCTACCAATATCGCCAATTTGCAATTCAATATCTTTCTCAAAGGTGATAGTACCAATTGCTTGAGGAGTAGGGAAAACAGTAACACTATCCATATCCTTGTTTTTCATTTGCAGAATTTTTATATTAATAGTTTTATTAAAATTTTTTGAGATTAATTCATATTTATCCGACATCTTCATATTGTTCTTAACGGTTATTTCATATGTGTTGCTATTGATTTTTTTATTGATGACAAAAGCGAAGTTTTGTGTCACTGTTTGCTGTTTTTCATAGTATAACATTTTATGGCAATTGGGATTTTTATCAAACCAAGCAATATCAGCGCTACGGTTGGCGGCTTTTGCTGCATCCTTAATGTAGTCATCAATATTATGCTCATTACGGTATATGGCATCAATTGCATTACGATAGGCTTTAACTATGGTAGCAATGTAGTATTCACTCTTCATACGCCCTTCTATCTTAAGTGAAGATATACCAATTTTGATTAGTTGTTCAACTTTAGAAATAAGGCACATGTCTTTTGCTGACATAGTAAATTTATCACTATAAAGTTTTTTATCATCATATAAACTCATTACTCAGCGGCATGATTGTGCACAACCTCCGATGTTTGAATCTCGCAGACAGAAATTGTTACTTAGCATGCAACGTCCACTATAACCTATACATACTGCACCATGGGCAAATGTTTCAATGTCAATAGCATCCTTGACATTTTTAATTAGTGGTGTAAGTTCACGATAACTTACTTCACGTGATAGAATAACCCGCTCTGCCCCATTACGTTTAAAGAATAGTGATGCTTTCGAGTTAGTGATTGATTGTTGTGTGGAAACATGAATTGGTGTTTGCGGACTAATTTTTTTAATCTGACTAATTATAAAAGGATCAGAAGCTATGCATGCATCTGGTTTGAATGGCAATACTTTTTTAAAATAATCAGCAAAGTCTGTTAGCATATGATTTTGACATAAAACATTAACTACTAGATATCATTTTTTATGTTTGCTATGTACATATGTACTTATTTTAGAAATATCTTCAAGTGAAAAATTATTAGCTCTAGCTCGTAATGAGTAGCCAGTGCCACCAATATAAACAGCATCTGCGCCAAAATCAATTGCTGTTTTTGCCTTGTTAAAATCTCCAGCTGGTGCCAATAACTCTATTTTCTTATTCATTATCCCACTCCAATTTTTGTTCATCCTTCAGATAAATTAAATTATCACGATTAATTTCATAAAAACCTGCAGAAATAAGTTTATCAAATTTCTTAAAGGCGATAATGCTTTCTGTGATGGTTTTCTTTTTTTGGTTTTTTAGCACTTCCATGTAATATTTAGCAGTGATTAGTGTTCATTGCGCATCATGAAGGAAAGAATCGATTCTAATAGTATCAACACCCATTGTTTCCAATTCTTTAAGTTTGTCAATTAGTGAGAGATTATATTTAGTAAATATGTGTGTACCATCTTTGTCTTCAATGATTAAGAATTGATGTTTACGCGTTGGTTCTTTTAACATGAGTTTTTTACCGTGAACTTCGTCTTTGATCTTATAAGCCTCCTTAAAGTTTGTTAATAGTGGTCAGCGTGATTGCATCATATAACTATAACCAGCTACTTGTATTTGGATTTTTATTGTTCCTTTATGAGCAGCTATATCTTTAATGTTTAGTGAATTTAGTTCTCTAGCTAATACTATCTCACTAATACCATTTTTTTCAAAAAAAGGAATTTGACCATAATTAACGTTTAAAGTTTCAGGGTGGTATATTAAGTTAACTTTTAATTTCTTTTCAAAACATATTTGACAAATTGCATAATCACAGAAAATTATTCCATCAATGTCTAATTTAGATACTTCGACTAACATTTTTTCTAAATCCTCTATATCTTGCTCAAAAAATATTTTATTAAACAACAGGATGATTTTTGTGGATTTTTTATTACTAATTATTTTTTTTATCTGTGCGAACGTTAAAATGCAATTATTTCGCATACTAAACTCGCGTAATCCAATATTTATTTGGTGAATGCCCAATTCAATTAAATCGATTGCATTATCATAACTTGTAGGGTTAATGAGTAATTCCATAAGTTATTATATAAAATTGTAGTTTATATAATATAAATATATGGATAACCCATTGTTAATACCTTTCCGCGTAAAACGATACCGCCCTATACGTAAAATATTTGCAATTTTTGGTGGTCTTATATTATTTATAGGTCTATTAATTTTTGCATACTTCCTGCCGTTTATAATTCAAAATTTTGTCATTATACATGGTGAATATACCGCTGTTGATTATAAAAGTTATGTACAAGGTGCTAGTAGTAAATTTTATGCTGTTGACCGTGCATATGGTAGTAGTAAAAAAATAAATTTAGACAAATATAGTGAACTTGATGATGGTGAATATGCTAATAAAGTAAAACAGGACATTAATGATAACACATATGTTGTAGCTATCATTAACGGGTATGGAATGGTTTTACAATCTGTTATAAACGAATATGAACAATTATATGGGAATATCGATTATCAGTCAATCACTGATATTAATATTAAATATGCAGTTAGTAAACTTCATGGTATTAAAATTGATGCAAGCTTTGTACTTTCTGTTCCTGTAGCGTTTCCTGTTTATGATGAAGAGCTTGGTGAACAAGAGCCGGTTGTTGAACAAGCTACTTTTCGATTTTACTCAACAAATGACGAATTTAAAAAACTTCATGCAGTTGGTTTTATCAATGAAATTAGTCGAATGACTTTTGGAAGCGAAAATAGTGAAGATATCAACTTTGTTCTAGCAACTAATAATCAAACATTTCTTAATGTGACAAAAATTGCTAGTCTGTTTGTTGGATATGGTATTCCTGTTGTAGATGAAGAGAAAAACAATTATTTTTTCACTGAATCATATGAAATGTTGTTAGCCACCACATATGAAATAGATTTTTTAACATTTTTATACCCTAATTACATAAATTGAAGAGTATATGTGCTTACTGACGATCCAACCTCATATGATTAAGGCTGTTATATTTGACATTGGTGGAACATTATTCTACTCTGATAAAGTAGCTAATGACCATCACCAAGCTGCTGGTCAAGCTGTGTTAGACTATTTAAAAAAGCATCATATCAACATCAATGTCGATGCTAGTACATTTGCTGCCAAATGAGTAGAAGGGTCTAAAAAATTTAAAAATTGAACAAAATTGCATAATGATATTGATTGTGATCCATATTTTCGTCTATCAAAATTTATTTTGTTACCATGAATTAAGTCCATTGATCAAACAACTTTAAAGTTAATTGCAAACAATACCATTAATGTTTGAAAAAGCACAGGTGATGGCAAGATTAGACCAGAGGCAAAGGCGGTATTAAAAAAATTATCGAAGAAATATAAACTTGGGATAATTTCTAACACTGATAGTTTAGATTTTGTGTTATTACGTTTATTTAATAATGATATATATCATTATTTTGATCCTAATTGTATTTATCTTTCATGCAAGAGTCAAATGCGAAAACCTCAAAAAGAAATTTTTCTAGCAGCATGCGAAGATTTAAATGTGAAGCCAAGTGAGACGGTTTATATCGGTGATACAATTTCTCGTGATGTTTCTGGATCAAATAACGCTAAATTAGCTGCTTGCTTTAGAATAGGTTCAACTTTAACCACTAATGCTGACAATGGTACCAAATCACCTGATACTAAATATGTCATTACAAGTTTGAAGGACATCATCAAGTTGCTTAAAGACACACCATTTATATAGTAATATTTTTTAAGTGTGAGATGGCTTGCTATCTTTTGCTTCCTTTGTTTTTCTTATAGTGTCCTTCATTCTTTTTCTTATAGTAAATAATGATGTAACAATACAAATGAGACCATATTGATCACATAACTATTAAAAGTGGAAAATATCATTGTGCTTCACTCGTATTGATAGATAAACCGATAATCAACGGAATAATTATTAAAACACTACCACCGTAAAATAGACAGTTGTCAACACTAAAAAATCTCAATACTTTATTTTTCTTCATCTACTCAAAATTAACTAACAAGAAGTGATAAAGTATTATGATTAATTTTCCTGCTCTTAGATATTAACATTATGGATATTATATGACATCTAATAACTATTCATTCCATGGGTTTAGTTGTTTTAAAACCATAAATATGGTAATAGTTAATGTCTTAATACCTTAAAATTAAGCACCTACATTATCATCAGCATAGTAGGCAAATTTATTTCTTTGACGTTTTCTAATAAATAATATTATAAATATTAAAATTCATAAAAGCAATCCAACACCAATTCCACCACCTAAATAATAAAGCGAAGTTATATCGAATTGTTTTGCATTTGCGGCATCAATTTTATATGTGTGGTATTCTTGGTAAACACTTTTTCAATCTAAATTCTTGTCAATCTTCTTGTTATTACATGCAAAAGTCATGTCACTAATTTCATCTGCAGTGAAATAATTGTACAACTCATTGTTAGCAATAATTGTGTCGATTAGTGAAGAATGATACAAAACTGGTGTTATTATAAAATCATGTTTTTTATATGCAATATTCAATTCAAAAAATTGCAAATGTAGTGTGCTATCTTTTTGAATTGAGTAATCCTGTAGTGTATTTTCAGCTAAAAGAAATTTTCCAGCAAAATATAAATCCCAATATTGGCCATCTGTTCAAGTTGTTTTATCAGCTATGTACCCACTAACAGTACTGATCATATCAGTTGGTTCCACTTCCAAGGTAATGGATGCCTTGTATGGCAAGCTAACAAAAATCATCATATAATTAATTATATCAAATTAAAATGAGAAAACAAGAAAGATGTTTTTCTACCATATATGACTATGTTTTTTTTAACAAAACTTATCAATATTATATAATGTATATATATGTCACGTCGTCGTCATCGTACTAAAGAAGCAGAAAAAGTTCGTATCAAAATAAAGAGACAAAAACAGATTGCTAAGAAGAATCGTAAATTGGCTCGAGTTAAACTTGCTGCTGCTACTAAATAATTATTTTAAGCAAACCTTGTATCATCAGTGATGACTCATTTACGGAATGGTCTAGCTGATCCTTTATCTAAATAGGTCAAGTTAGTACTATATCATGGGAAATAATGTTGTTTAACTTCTTCTCAACCTGTTAACCCACTATGACCGTCTACACTATAATAAGCATTTAAAGCAATTGGTCGTGTATAATTAGCATCTGGTCGAACAGTTAGAGAATTAACTTTATGACCAGAATCATAATATAAACGCATTCCAGACAAAAAACCTGCCACACCAAATTCATGTGAACCCATTTTGTGGGTTTTTATAACATTGTCAAAATCCCCATTATAATATGTGTGGGAATTACTACCTGGTCAAAAAGGGTAGGCCTTTCAGTTAGTGGCGTTAGGTCATGTAGAAACACCTACGCTACGCATGTATCAGCCACTTCCTGGTGTATATGTCCCTCCTTTATAATCATCATCTCAATCTGCGCCATGGGATTCGGCAACTGCACCAAAATTGACATTTACACTATACACATAGCCAAACCCTAGTAATGCATCAAGTGTGTTAACAGTATACATTTCTTTATTAGTGGTGTCTTTATACCATAAAGTACTGTCACTAATGAAATCTTTATAATTACGTAATTCAACACGTACATCTACATAGTTAACAAATAATAGCAGATCATATAATTCCCACCAAGTAGGGTGTTCATATCGTATCGTACCATACGGCCAACCCATCACAGTGCTTGAACCTTCGATATATGTAAATGGTGAATTAGGTCTACCAGGATTAAAATCACCATTTAATGTGGGCCACATACGTGAATTCATGATGGCCATGTTGAATTTAAAAAAATCTGTTACAGCACAACTATTAACTATAAATAGTGGAGTTGGTATAATTATGCAAACACCAACTACTAATTTAATTGTTGAAGTTAATAAAGGTTTTATCTGTTTCATATGTATATATTATATAAATTCAAAAGCATAGTGGTGAGTTTGCTTAGTTTTACGGTCCTTTGCATGTTAAAATACTTTGTTGTTGCAGCAAAGTGTGTTATAACTCCATAAAGGCTTGTACAAGGCAAAAAACCACAAACTTAGTATTAAAACCTTAATTACAAGAAAATTACGTAAATAACAGCTTATATTAAAGTTTTACAACTTTGTAGATTCAAGTTTCTTAATATGAGAACGCATTGAACCAAAAGAAAGTACCATAATTAATAATATGATATCAACCAATATTAAAGCTGCAGAACCAATTATAACGATGTGACCATAGACAGAAAGTTTACCAGGGTTCTTTGGATCAAGTAACATAAAGTTTTCAAAGAAACTAGGTAATGGTTTATCAATGAAAGGTATTTTACCTGCATTACAAACGTATATTACACCAATAAATACCAAGGCAAACACACAAATATTCAACAAAATGATAAAAACACAAAAAACTTTTCGAACTAGATTTCCAGAAAAAGCTTTCAAGTAGGCATTAGAATAGAAAGGATCGCTAACGATGTCTGAATTTTGGACCGCTTCTACTGCTCGCTCGTTATTTGTTCTTTCCATGCTATTGTGTGCCATTCTTATGGGTCTATACATATATTATATACAAAATTCATTTTTTTTTATTTTTTTAACGTTTTATTTGATATAACATATAATGTTATTAAATTATATAATTTAGTTAGACATCAATAATGGAAAAGCAAAAAATAAGAAATTTTTCAATCATTGCTCACATAGATCACGGTAAATCTACGCTATCAGATCGTATCATTGAGCTAACAAACACTTTAACGAAAAGAGAAATGGTTGACCAGATTCTTGATAATATGGATATTGAAAGAGAAAGAGGAATTACAATTAAATTAAATGCAGTGCAATTACAATACCTCGCTAAAGACGGACAAACATATTTCTTTCATTTGATTGACACCCCAGGTCATATTGACTTTACTTATGAAGTTAGTCGTAGTTTAGCAGCATGTGAAGGAGCACTGCTAGTGGTAGATGCAACGCAAGGTGTTGAAGCCCAAACAATTTCTAATGTTTATTTAGCATTGGAAAACAATTTAGAAATTATTCCAATAATTAATAAAATCGATCTACCAAGTGCTGATGTGGAACTTACTAAACAAAATATTATGGAAAAAGTAGGTATTGATGCAACTAACGCTTGTTGCATATCTGCTAAGACTGGATTGCATATTGATGAGTTGTTAGAACAAATTGTTTTAAAAATTCCTCCACCAGAGGGTGATGACACATTGCCAACACAAGCCTTAATTTTTGATTCATATTTTGATGCTTATAAAGGTGTGGTATGCTTAGTCCGTGTAAAAAATGGTACATTACGATTAAATCAAAAAATCTTAATGATGGCGACAAATAAAACATTTATCATTAGCGAACTTGGTGTAAAGACCCCAAAGATTGTTAATAAAGAAATTTTAACATCTGGAGAGGTTGGATGAATTGCAGCCAATATTAAAACCGCTCATGACATTAGCGTTGGTGACACTGTTACTGATGCCAATAACCCTTGTTCAGAAACACTACCAGGATACCGTAAGATTCTTCCAATGGTTTATAGTGGTATTTTTCCAATTGATAATTCTAAGTATGAACAATTGAAAGATGCTATGAGTAAAATATCATTAAGTGACTCTTCACTTGTTTATGAATATGAGAATAGTCAAGCTTTAGGATTTGGTGTACGCTGTGGATTTTTAGGATTGTTACATATGGATGTCATTAGAGAAAGAATTAGCAGAGAATATAATATTGACTTAATTTTTTCAACACCTTCAGTTAAATACGAAGTTTTATTAACAGACCAAACTGTAAAGATAATTGATAACCCAGCTAAATTACCTGATCGTACGACAATAAAATCTATGTCAGAACCATTTATTTTGATTAAAATAACTACCCCAGAGCAATATTTGGGTGATATTATGAAATTATGTCAAAATCATCGTGGGACATATAAAGATTTAATCGCTCTAGAAAGCAAGCGTCTGCAAGCAATTTATGAAATACCATTAGGAGAAATTATTTATTCATTTTTTGATAAACTTAAATCAATCTCACAAGGCTATGCAACAATGGATTATGAATTCATCGCTTATAAAAAACAGGATTTGGTAAAAGTTGATATATTGCTTAATGGTGATAAGATTGATGCTTTTTCTTTTATCACACATCGTGATTTTGCATATGCGAAAGCAAGAAATATTGTTAGCAAATTACGAGCAAATATTCCCCGTCAATTGTTTGAAGTACCTGTTCAAGCAGTAATTGGTGGTAAAGTAATTGCTCGCGAAACTATTAAAGCAATGTATAAAAATGTACTAGCAAAATGTTATGGTGGAGATGTGACACGAAAAAAGAAATTACTAGAACAACAAAAAGAGGGTAAGAAGAAGTTAAAAGCAATTGGTAGCGTATCAGTTCCTCAAGACATTTTTATTAAAATTCTTCGATCTGACGACTAGTATTCATTGCATAGTTTGGTTGGTATGTCTAATTTAATATAGACTACTTAAATTTCCCATGTGCATATTGATATAATATATATGATAGATTATGATTAAAATGCTTGGAAAAACTCTCCTTCGTCGATTAAGCACTTATATACCATTTATTATAGGTGGAGTTTTTCTAACTCCAATTGTTTTAACTGTTGGTAGTTGTTCAGTTAAGAAAGATATCGTAACTGAATATTCGGGTGAAATCGATATTAGTATAACTTCTGGATCAAGACGTGTTGAATTTGGTAAAAGT
>JAITWZ010000052.1 GCA_031284985.1 Mycoplasmataceae bacterium | reverse complement strand
AGTCATGCCCTGAGATTTGTGAATAGTTATGGCATATGCTAGTTTTAATGGAATTGCTCTGAATCACATTGTCTCTTTTCCACTAGCATCAAACTTAGTGTATTCTTCATAGCCGATTTCTACTATATGACCATTTGGTAACTTCACTTCAACAGTATCTTTATTAATCTTTTTAACTTCACCTTGAGTACCATTAACATAATTTTCTTCAAAATTATTTTTTAATATCATCACATTGCAACCAACTTTAATATTTAGTTCTTCTTCAACAATTTGATCCCTTCTTCATTTCTCATATGTATCAATATATTTTCCCTTACAAACATGCCTATCTTTAAAAGTATACAACTCATGTTTGTTCTCTGCTAATTTTTCATAATTGATCTTTCTAGCCTCATCATTCCGAGAAACTAGTTTTGTTGGTTCTACATCTAACTTTTTTAAGTAATGTTGCTTATTAAATTCTTCAAGCGTTTCATCGTCTATTTTTCCATTTCTAATTAATGCCAGTAAATCGGTAAAATCTTTTTCTTTTTGACGGTGGACTTTATTTAAGCATATAACATCAAAATTTCTTTCCTTGAATGTTTTACTTTCTCAAAAGAAATGGGTGGATTTAACAGGTTCTAATTGCGCTGGATCACCGATTAATAGAAGTACCCCAAATTTTTTCCTAGATGTTTCGATATTTTCAACAATTAAATCAAATATCTTGCTACTAATCATCCCAATTTCATCAATTGCTAAAACATCACAATTTGATTTACATTCTCGGATTCGACAATCATCCATATCTTCACATGGTCCTATACCACTATATGAGTGAATGGTTCGTGCTCTATATTTATTGTCATAATTACTTGTAGCTACTCCAGTAGAAGTGGTTATGACGATGCGCTTTTTCTTTAATGATTTCTTATTTTCTGATAAATTTTCTCTCAATAAATAATTGATTAATGTTGTTTTTCCTGTTCCTGCACAACCCAAAACAAGGGTGTTGATACCGTTATTTATGTTATCGACTAACCTTAAATAATTTTCGTCATTACTTAAATCAACCATATTTGCTTCTTAAAGTAATTATATAACTACAAAGTTATTTATAATTATGTTTGCCTTTTCAGTAGGTATAAACAAAGTTTTCCGAGTCAATTATCTACACATTTAAGTATGTATCGTAAATATATTAAACTAAAACAAAAGCTCTTACTTAATTTGCTTATTATAAAGTTTCTATCTATACTATAATAAAGGTATGCTGATATTCACTATCTTGCTATTCCTATTTTATTTAGCGATTTCTGTTTGACCTATTAAATTTTTAATTGGCACATTTAAAAATGATAACTATGCCGCTTTAACTATCTCTGGTATATTAGTAATACTTTATGTGATGGTTGGTATAACTTTTGCCTCTTCATTTTTTTGAGCATATCCTAATCAACTAACTGGCAAGGCACAAATGTGGTTAGCAATTATCCATTGTGTGTTATTGGGAGTAGTTTTAGCTAAATATATTCGTGGAGAAAAATGACGTTTTTGAGTAGGAATAGGTTTTACAATATATTTTGGCTTTTTATATTTGATTAATCCATTAACATTATTAGACAATTATGGTACTGTACATTTCTCTGATATTTATATGTCACTACATATTGATTTATTTTCTTTAGTATTTCTTGGTATTGCATTTCGACCATTAGTTAATTGAAAATGTAAAAATCAAAACTTTAAAAAAATGTATGATAACTATTTGGTAGTATTTGGATTATTCGCAGCTTTTTTATACACTTTTAATGGTAGTGGAGCTGATCAGAGTCTAAGTGTGCTATATAAGTATGAAACAACAATGAACTATTTCACACTATTTACATTTGCAATTTATATGGTATTAAGCAAACAAATTATTATTAATTTTAAATATGTGATGTTAAACTTTTATTGAATTGCTGGTTTCTTATTCATCTTAATCATGTTTGAAGGTGCTTTAGTTCTTAACCCAATATGATCATCTGCGAATGATAAAAGTAATGCTTACCCGATTTTATTTAATGAAACACGTGGTTTAAAGACTAGTTTACAGTTACAACTGTGAGAAGATATTGTTTTATACACACGTAATCCTTTCTACTATAATACTACTACATATCTATTCCCAATTGGTTCTAATAGTTCACAAGTCACTATTGCAGGTTACCATGCCATTATTCCACTAATGTATTATTTTTACTTGGGTTTAGAAATATTAGCAAGTGTTTTAGGTATCACAATATTTTTAATGTTAGTACAACATTATTGAAGTGAACAAAAACTTTCTGATCATTTATTTACTAAGTAAATTACATTAGACCGCTAAAAGGGTTTTTACCTGAACGGATATTTTTAGATAGCGCATCCATTTTATCTTTAGATTTTTCTCACTCATTGATTAATTTATTAAATTCTTCAGGTTTTCTTCCAGAACCTTTAATCACGCGTGCCTTACGATTTGGTTCTTTTTTAAATAGGATTGGATTACGGCGTTCTTTTAAAGTCATGCTATTTAAAATAATCTGGTATAAAATAATTTTTTCTTGAGCATCAGTTATCTGGTTTTCATTAACTTGCTGACTAATATGCCCAGGCATAAATTTCATAATTGAATCTAAAGAACCCATTTTATTTACCTGGTTTAATTGAATCATTAAGTCTTCAAGATCCATTTTTCCAGCCAGCATTCTAGTAAAAGTTTTCTTAACTAAATTTTGATCAACAACATCATTGGCTTTTTCAGCTAATGTTAAGATATCACCAAGTCCTAAAATTCGCTCAGCCATACGATCAGGGTAGAATTGATCTAATGAACCAACTTTTTCACCAGTACCAACCATTTTAATTGGCACATTTAATAAAGCAGTTAACGATAAAGCAGCACCAGCACGTGCATCACCATCTAATTTAGTGATAATAAAGCCTGATAGAGTTAAAACATTATGAAATGTGGTTGCTACATCAATGATATTTTGTCCACTCATTGCATCAACAACCAAGATGATTTCATTAGGGTTAACTTTATTACGGATATTTTTTAATTCATCCATTAATTCTTGATTAGTTTGTAATCGACCAGCTGTATCATATATCACCACATTAAAATCATTTTGTTTAGCGTATGTTTGTGCTTCATCCACTGTAATAACAGGATTCTGCGTACCCTTCTCAAAAAATTCTACTTCAATTTCTTTAGCAAGTGTGCGTAATTGTTCAATGGCAGCTGGACGATATATATCAACACCGACCAACAATACCTTTTTGCCAAGTTTGTTTTTATACATATTAGCTAACTTCGCACAGGTTGTTGTTTTACCAGAACCTTGTAAACCAACCAACATAATATTTAAGAAAGGTTTGTCAACAGCAATCTTACTAACATTTTTTCCTAATATGTTAATTAATTCTTCCTTAATAATAGATAAGAGAAAATTTTGGCTATTAGTACCTGGTTGAATTGTTGTACCGATTGTTTTTTCTTTAACTGATTTAATTAAATTTTTAACAACTTGTAAATTAACATCACCATCTAATAAAGCGATTCTAATTTCACGTAAAACGTCAGTAATGTGTTCTTCTTTTATTGTTAGACCATCTAATTTCTTTTTAAAGTGTTTGGCAACAATGTTGCCGACCATTGTTTTTAACATAAATGTCTACTCGTAAATTCGTTTATTCTTTGAACAATACAACATATAACCAAGAATTCCACCGATCGGTAATAGTGCTAGAGCAATACCAGAAAATAAAAATGCATTAGCGATTGGAGATTTAAAAGCGGTATGTTTTTCATTAAAATTAAGTACGATTATTTCTTTTGATTCTTTAACAACGACAATATTATTATCAACTGCAGTTGCCACTACACGGAATCAAAAAGTTCCTGGGAATGAATTGCTTGTTCACATAATCAAACCATCATCTGGAGAAACGTTCAATCATGTTGGTGTAACAGCTGGTCTAACCATTTCAATTGATCATTTAACTTTTTGTTCAGCGAAAATAGGGATTACTGTTGCTTTAAACGGTGTAGAAATTGAACCTTTTTCGCCAGAAATATAATCTTTTTTATTAACAGCGTTGTAATCAAAATCACTAATGACAATATCAGTTGGGGCAGCATAGTTTACTTTTATTGTTAAAAATTCTCTATCTAAAGCATCAGGGTGTGGAAATACATCACTTTGTTGCTCACCATCAATTGAAGGGTTAACAGTAACAACTAAATCATATCAACCAATTTTAGCATCAGCTGGATAATATTGAAAATACCAACGTGGATTACGCTCAGTTGAATTAACATTATCAAAAAATAAACGTACTCAAGGAGAAGGTAAAAGGTTTTGTGTGCCATGTTCATACATCGCAACTGGACAAACACCAAGATTATTAACAACATGGGTATCATCAACTGTATATTCAATATAATCATTAGCAACATTTCCAAGATCTGTTCAATCAGATGTTGAAGTAATAGTAGTGTTAAAGTTAATTGATCCAGAAGATTGTGGACTAAGTTTTAATTTAAAAACTGATGGAACATCAGCAGCTTTTGTAGTTGCAGTCACCTCATTTACACTAGCAACTGTAGTAGAATTTAAAAAAGATAAAGATATTAGACCACAAAATACTAATAAAGACGGTATTAAAATGCTTATTTTTTTAAAAAAACAGCTCATATACATATATTATATATTATAGTATGTAGTACAGGTGTTGCTTAAGCTGCCATCTTAGGGGTAATTTACATGATTAGTGAGATTATTTTTGGATAATTATGTTTAGAAGTATCCAAAGATAAATTCTCCTAACTAACAGGCGGTTTGATGTAAACTGGGGTTAATTCTTCAATTGAAGTCTTTTTAAAGTTGTTAAGGTGTGTTAGTAAATTTTTAAAAATATCTACATGTTGGTAATCACTAGCAACTTCTAGATGATGTTTTTTTGCAAAATGTACAAGTTCATCATTGCTACACATGTCAATTTTATCACTTTTACCATCACGGACAATAGCATAATAGACTTTACCACCTTGAGCATCAACCGCACTGACGCAATTAGTCGCAGCTTGCAATGTAATGGTGTCAATGGTGTAGATATTAACTTTATATTTAGTATATCACCCTTTTGTTAGCAAACAGCCAACACGCACCCCTGTGAAGCTGCCAGGACCAACTGTTAAGTAAATATTTTCAATATTTTTCTTTATAACACCATTTGACTTTAAAAAGCGATCAAGATGTTCCATAGCAATATCTGTTAAATTGTTATGGGTTGCAATTGAAAAGGTTTTATAAATTTTTTTATCTTGGAATAATGCTAAATTTAATTTTTTTTGTGTAGTGTCAATAAATAAATTCTGTTTAATATTTTGGGTTTCAGTATTATTTTTAAATGTTAAACATATTTCAAGAATTAGGACTAATCCTAAGGCACAAGATGATGTAACAATTAGTGAATCAGCCATATTAAAAATTGCTCCAAAACCCTTAAGAAAGCTACCAAAACAAAAATAATCAAGTACTTCATGTTGCTTATAAACTGTCCGATCAGTATAGGTAATTATTCTATCACAGTTACGATCAATAGTATTAAATATACCACCAAAAGCAATCACACACAACAAAAGTACATATCATTTGCTTAATTTTGTTGGTTTAAGGAAGGCGACTATTGAAAGTAAAACAATCGCTATGAAAATTTGGAGAAAATCAACGGTTCAACCAGGAACATCAGATAAATTACTAAATGCTACTCCGGGATTTGTTTGTACATCAATAAACAATAAATCATTAATGGTACCAGAGTAACTTTTTGTCATATTGATGATTGAAAAATATACAATAATACATGGGACAAATGTTAAAACTGCTGCAATCCCTAACGTTAATAATTTCTTTAATAATATTTTCTTTGTAAAAACTGTTTTACAGTAACTAACAAAGGAACTATACAGCTCTTTCATGATCTTCAGGGTTTGATTCACGTACACGCTCAAATAATCGGTGTAGTACGAGGGAAAGGGCTAATGTACAACAAGGTAATGTTACCAATTCAGCTGCTTGTAAAACATCAGAGACAACAATTTCTAGTGTTGACAAGTGGTTAATAGCTGGAGTTTCAAAAGCACCATCGGTCATTAAACAAATAATTTGGAACACCAAACCACAAGTTTCAGCAGCACAGGCTACAAATTCCGAAAAAATTTCCACGTACATGGAGTTGGCAGCATAAATAAATATTCGTTCTTTTAACAATCCACGACGAATTCGACGTAATAACAAGATAACAGTCACAGTACAAATAATCGCCATTACATCTAAAACGATTCATAATACATATGCTTCATGTTTAAATTTAAAGATTTGATTCAGTAATTTAAAATAAGCAACAAATACGACGAATGATAACAATACAGCAGCTGATGCTGTTTTTGTTCCTAAAAGCCGGTTGGGAGCTACCTCATTGTTAATGATTTGTAATTCCTCGAGCTGCTTTGATTTAAGTGGATGAAACTTATGTGGCTTAATAATGTCCATATTTTACGTATCACTTATATTATAGTATGGATTTTGCTTGTTTCGTAATAGTTAGCACATTTCCTACTTAAAAAAGTCCAGTTCATACAGCTTATATACTTTGTATATAAACTTATTAGTGGCAAGAAGGTTGTTTTGTTGAGTCAGAAGTAGAACAAGATGTTAAAGCAACTGTTGTTGCTGTTAAAACACCTAATCCTAGTAATGCAAAGATAGTAATTTTTTTAATAATTCTTTTTTTCATAATAATTCTTATGCTTCTCTTATATTATAACCCAAAGTAGACACTATTTGTATAATATGTTTATTAATATTTTTAGAATTATCAGCAACATCAACAACTAGTGACTTTGCCTTCAAATCAACTTTAATGTGTTTTACTTGTTTAACTGTGTTTAAAGCCTGCTCAACAGACTTTACACAATGTTCACACATCATTCCTTCAACTTTATAATTTAATAACATTTTTGAATCGTTTTCTCCTTTCTTTACTTTAAATAATTTTAGACGTAAAGCATTACCAAGTACAGATACTGAAGATAAACTCATAATCGCTGCACCAATTATCGGGTTAAGTACAAAATTAAGGCTAAAGAATACACCCGCTGCCACTGGGATTCCTAAAACGTTATAACCAAATGCTCATCCTAAATTTTCCTTGATGTTAGCAATAGTGTGTTTAGAAAGTTTAATGGCAGTAATGACATCTAATAAATCATTTTTCATTAGAATGATGTCAGCTGATTCAATAGCAATATCACTACCAGAACCAATGGCAATACCAACATCAGCTTGTGCTAGAGCTGGAGCATCATTAATACCATCACCAACCATCATCACTTTATTTTTAAGAGCTTGTATTTTTTCAATAGCTGCAGCTTTTTCAGTTGGTAAAACACCCGCAATAACTTGATCAATTCCAACTTGTTTTGCAATTGCTGTAGCAGTATTGACATTGTCACCAGTAAGCATGATAGTTTTTATGTGCATTTTTTTCAAGTAAGTAATTGCTAATTTACTTGTTTCTTTTACTGTATCTGCTACAGAAATTAGACCAACTAATTTATTATTAACTGCTATCAACATGTTAGTGTTACCCTTATTTTTTAATTTTAAATGTTCACCTTTTTCAGCAAATGATATGCCACCTTTAAGGAGTAATTTTTCATTACCGATTAACACCTTTTTAGCACCAACTGTACCACATACACCAAACCCTGAAATTGCTTTAAAATTGGTGACATCTAACAATGCAAGTTTAGATTTTTTAGCTTCATCTAAAATCGCTAGAGCTAAGGGATGTTCACTACCTTTTTCAACACTAGCTGCAATTGCAATAATCTTTTCTTTTGAATAACTCTTATCAAATACAATAACATTAGTAACAATTGGTTTACCGTTAGTGATGGTTCCAGTTTTATCAAATACTACAGTTTTAACATGACAAGCATTTTCTAATACATCCCCACCCTTAATTAATATGCCGTTCTTAGCTCCAACACCTGTTCCGACCATAATAGCAGTGGGTGTTGCTAATCCTAAAGCACACGGACATGCTATCACCACTACAGCGATGAAAATACTGATACTAAAATCAAAATCACGGCCAATGATGAATCAAATGATAAAAGCTAATAGGGCTACACCGATGACGATTGGTACGAAATAATTACATATTCGATCAGCGATTTTAGCAATTTTTGCTTTGCTATTTTGGGCATGCTCAACCAATTTAATAATCTGACTAATTGTGGTTCCACTTCCAACTTTTGTGGCTTTAAATGTAATGTAGCCATTTTTATTAATTGTGGCACCAAAAACAGCATCACCAACTTTTTTATCAATCGGTAAACTTTCGCCTGTTAACATAGATTCATCAATTGTCGTTGAACCTTTAAGGATAACCCCATCAACTGGAATTTTTTCACCTGGTTTGACAATAACTATTTCATTAACTAAAACATCATCTACATTAATTGTTAATTCTTTGTTTTTTCGCATAACCACAGCTGTTTTTGGTGATAAATCAATTAACTTTTTTATCGCATCATTAGTCTTATTTTTAGCCTTAGATTCAAGAAACTTACCTAGTAAAACAAGTGTGATGATGGTACTACCAGTTTCAAAGTATAGTTTATTTACATATTCACTTCCTTGCATGGGTTCAGAAGTGAAAATAAATATTGCCATTACAAAACTATAAATAAATGCAGCAGCTGTACCGATACAAATTAATGAATCCATGTTTGGGCTACGATGAATAATTGCTTTGACACCATTAACATAAAATAAATAACCACAAATAACACTAGGAATGGCTAATGTTAATTGAATAATGGCATAATTTATGGGATTATCCATTGGAGAAATAGCAGATGGAAATGACACTTTGAAAAGCATCGGTAACATTGAAAACAATAATAAAGGCAGCGAGAAACATGCTGAAATTATCATCTTAATTAATAAAATTTTCTGGTTTGAAATATTTTTAGAGATTAATTGTTTGTTGGAAACATTGCCGATGATTAATTGATATCCACCTTTTTTTATAGCTGCAGCAACTTGTTCAATAGTGATGATCTTACTATCAAATTTAATGTTAAGTTTTTCAGTTGCTAAGTTAACTGAACTTTTGATGACACCTTTTAATTTTTTGACAATTTTTTCTACTCGACTTGAACAAGCTGCACAAGTCATCCCCATAATCGCATATGTCTTATCAACTATCATAAATTAACCCCTAAACCAAAGTTAAAGATACCAGTTGTTAGCATAATGATTGACAATAAAATGATAATTGTTGAACCTGTTAACATTAATATTTTTATTCATTTTTTATTAAAATATTTAATAGCAATGTCCGAACCAAGCATTAACGGTAGTGTACCAATAGCAAAAATTAACATTGCCAATCCACCCATATACCAACTTCCGGTTGTTGAAGCGATAAGATACATTGCGTACAATGGACCACATGGTATTAAACACGTAAATAAACCATGAACAAACACAAAATTTGTTTTTCTTGTAAATTTACTAATCGGTTTTAGTATTTTTTGAGGTAATCGAGGGTTGAATTTCTTAAGGAAGGGAAAAAAGCCAGTCAAATTTAATCCAATAATAATCATTAAAAGAGCAATTAAGATGAATAATAAACCACTGACAATTGGGAATTTTAAGAACGAAAAGAATTGGCCTACTGCTCCAAAAATTATACCAACGAATGTATAAGATATAACCCTTCCGAGATTATAAAAAACTGTATTTTTAACTTTAGGTCAACTAATTTTTTTGTCAGAAGCTTGTTTACTTTCTAATTCTTTGATATTTCTAGCTAAAGTGAAACTGCCACACATAAAAATACAATGTACAGAACTTATCAGACCCATAACTAATGCAACCACTAATATTGGTGCTTGTAAATCGTCGGCATAGTCTCAAAAGCTAACTAATGATAAAATGCCCCAATTAGTAAGAATTTTTATTAATAATAAACTTATTAATAAAAATGCCGAAATGGATAAATACACAATAAATAGTGTCTTATTGGCGTTTAATTTTTTACCAAGTTCATATCCGGCTTTTATAATTGTGCCATTAATGTCGCTTAAAGCCACTAATTCATCGTCATACTCTACTTGTATAGTACCTGTGTTAAAGTTAGCGTGTGCCTTCTTTACGCCTTCTAACATTGAGAGTTTGTTGTTTAATTTTGTCTCACATGCCGGACAGGTCATATTTTTGACATTAATAGTTACATCAATTAGCATACTAATATTATACACCATAGTAACTTTTTTTGCTATAGTACCATTTTTGTATTATAATATCAATATAGATACCATGAAGAGTAAAAACACCGTTGAAATTTGCCCCGTTTCCTATACCCAGGATTTGATTGGTGGTAAGTATAAATCACATATTTTATGGTTTTTATCAGACAATAAAATGCGTTTTAATCAGATTCAAAAGCTATTTCCGAATGCCACAGCTAAAATGTTATCACAACAATTACGTGCCCTAGAAAAAGATAAATTGGTAATTAGAAAGGTATTTCCTGTTGTACCGCCAAAAACTGAATATTCACTAACAAAATTGGGGCAATCATTAAAACCAGTATTAGAATTAATGTACAATTGAGGAAATGAAATTTTAAATAAAAAAGGTAAACAGCCTAACTGTGGCATGTGTAATTAAAGCATAATATAGTCCAGTTTCTTAAACCTGACTTAAGTACGTTGTATAATGTTTGTATGGGTAAGAATAATTTTAAAATAACTAAAGCTGACATTGAAAAAATTGTAAAAGAAGTTAGTAAGGTTCTTGGAAGAGAAATTAAAAGTGACGAATTCAATGTCACAGTTCAAAATTTATCACACACACAACCAAATAAAAAAGATATTTCCGAAGGTCGAACAGGAGTTTATATTTTTTATAATAATGAAGGAGTTTTTAAAGTCGGCAAGGTTGGAAAAAAATCAGCCATAAGATGGAGTAACATGCATTATAACAAAAATGGCAATGTAAGTACATTTGCTAAATCCTTAGTTGAAAAAGAAGTTGTAGGTAAAAATTGATCTAATCAAAAAATAAAATCTTATATTCTAAACAACTATGGTAGAATAAATATTGTATTTAATAATACTTGTCCACCATTCACAAATGCGTTAATAGAGTCAGCGCTGCACTATAGGTTTAAGCCAAAATACGAAAAAACTAACAAGTAATTATATTTTTTTAAGTTCTTCAAGAATATCACTATCAACCACACCTGGTAATGTTGCTTTTTTGTTTTTAAGTAAGGAAGTGTCAATTTTTGTGCCTTTTAATTTCAGATAAACAATCGCTGTGTTACTAAAGTAATCAACCCAGCAACGGTGTTTAGAACGATATCAGACATTAGCAAAGATCACTAATGAACAAATGAAATAGAAAGTAAGGAAGATGGAAACAATCACCACTAATGTACCAAAATGGTATTCCTTTCCCACTTTAAAACCAGCTAAAATCTCATTAAAAAAAATCGGCAATTGGTCTTGAGGAATAAATAGACAAGCAATTCCAACAAATAAAGCAATGACACACATTACAATTGTTGCCAATAATTCTTTTAAAACATAGTGTCAAAAGGTATTTTTTTGTGAAAGTACCATTGTTCTGATGTGACAGAGTTTCATGGCCAGTGTTTGCCCATTAAAATAAAATGGGACAATAATGAAATATCCGATGGCAATTATTGCTAATAAAATGAAAATTAATAAATAGTTATAACTTGAAACAATATTCAAGTTATGATTAATAATTAAAATAAGTAATATATCAAGTACAATATTGAGAGTGAAAAATATTATAATATCTAATGCTCTAGACCAAATACGGATGGAAGCAGATGCTAAATAATAACGGCTAGTTTTTTTTATGTGCTCCATAAAAATTTATAATATTTTTAATGACTTTTTTGGGATTGGCAAAAATATCAAGATCGTTGGCAATAAAGTTAGAAATGTTCTTGTCTAAACAGTTAGGACATTTAAATGCTTCATTTTCGTCATATGTTTGAAAATTATTCTCAATTATTTTCTTAACAGAAATAATGGCGTTAGATTGTGGTGTCATTTGTGTGTAATTTAAGAATATATAATAAACAAATATGTCAATCAAGTATACCATAAAATAAAATTCAATTAAGCGTAAATTATCTGTTCAAAATTTACTAGTCTTATTTTCACTAATAATTGTTTCAGCCATAAGAATAATTTCATAAACATTTATATAATTATCTACTGTATCATAGTATTTAACTAACCCATCATTAACCTTTAAAAATTGCGTTGTATGGCTTAATAACAAATAAAAGAAATGTAGAGATTGTGACTGATTTTCACTAAAGATAATGCCATTACTTTTTAAAAAACTAACAGCATATATCTTATTGTAAACATATGGTGAAAAATTAGCAACAAATTTTGAGAAATCAGTGATGTCAATTGTTTGGTTGGAAGCAGCTGGTAATGTACTATTAGCATCTTGTGAAATTTCAATGACTGGTGAGTCGTTATTGGCAATAATTTCACGAATCTTTGCTACACAATCAGGTTGTAAAACACATCCAGCATTGCAAATCCATACATAATCACCATCATTTAATTGTTTTATTTTACTAAAATAATATCCCGAGTTAATTGTCTTATTTGACTTTAGATAAAAGAACTTCTTAATCTTAGCGAATGAGATGCTTTCAATTATCTTGTTAATTGTTAAATCTTGATTATCATTAATGAGATGAAACTCAAAATCAACACAAGTTTGACTGATAATTGAATTTAATGAAGCAACTAAATTTTTAGTGTCATTTTGAATATAATAATATATTACAAGCATTGTGTTTGTGATTTATTAAATTACGTCTTCTTTATCTACAACTACTTTACGTGTCTTACCTAGCTTGATTCCCATAGTTTTAAATTGTGCACCTTCATTCTTATTAACAACAACTTTTTTAGTTTTCGCAGCATCTTCATCATCACTAGCATTTACCACAACATTTCTTGTTTTGTTAACAACAATCTTTTTAGTTCTGTTAGCACTTGTACCACCTTCGAAGCCTCGTGACATTGAAACCTTATCAGATACTTTATCAATGTTTTTAACTCAGTTACCATTGTCATCACGTTTATGAATAATAATAACATGACGTGATGGTTCTTCAACAAACACTGGAGCTTGTTCAAGTCCTTCTGTACCATCAGAAGCAAGTGTGATATCATCCCCAAATACAGTATGACCATCAGCACCAACAAACGAAACCTTAGCAATTGTTTCACCTGATGAACCAATAAACTGACCAGAGATAAATGGTATACCATCTGGACCAACAAATTGTCCATTAACTAAACGAATATTGGAAACAGTTTTACTGCCTTCAAGTGAAGGGATGAAGTGTACATCGGCGATTTTTTCACCACTCTGTGTATAAAATAAAGCAGTTGAAATAGGTTCTTTATCATTAGTAATAAATTTACCGATTGCCAATGAAGAACCATCAGGAATGATGAATTCACCCTTATTAAATTTAATGTTGTTAAGTGCAGTACCATTGGGAAGTTGGAAAGAAACACCAGTAATATCTTGAACACCAGTATCAGAGAATTGATCACCAGCATCATTATTATCAATTCCCATATGTGTAGATGTACTATCAACTGCCACATTAATTCCCTTAACTTGTGCTTGTCGAACAACTTCAGAATTAATACGGTTACGTAAATTTTCAGATATACTATGTTGTGAAATAACCTTATAAACTTCATTAGCTGCATAATTTAAAGCATCCTCACCAAGTTCACCTTTTAATACCATTAAATATTTTTCAAAAGCTAATTGCTGACGTGTAATAATGTCGTTATATTGTTCACGTAAACGTTGAGATTGATCAGCATACATATCGTGAACACCCTTAACAGCAGCTTCATGTGCCAAAATTTGATCTTGGTGGTGTCTGTTGTGGTAATCATGAATTTGTTGGTGAATCAATGCGTGAGCTTGATCAGAACGTTGCATTTGCAATTCTAGTTCCTTAGCAGATTCTACATAAGCTTCATGTGCTAAACCATAATTACGACGTTCCATCTCACATGCTAAGGCTGTCAAATCAGAAACTTTATCATTGAATGCACTGTTCAATTTTTTCAATTTAGCAATCTTATCTTCTTGTAATCGATATAGATCAACATCGGGAGCAAGAATATTTAATGAATTCTTATAGTTACCATAAGTATTTAATAGTGAAATCAACAATACTAAGAATGAGATACCTACTAAGGCATAAACAGCATGTACATTACGTAGTGGAGAAATAAATAAAGTATTATTTAAAACAAGTGGGAAGTAAATTATACCAACAACACTCATTACGACAATTCAAATAAATAGAATGGCAAATACAGATGTTAATAGAATACCAAATTTTGTTCTTTCTTCAAAACGTGTTCTTTCATCAAAGTTACCACATGTTACGTTATATCTCTCTAATTCTTCTAAACGTGTATTAAATAGAGCTAATGTAGCAGTAGTTTGTTTTTCAATACGTCCAAATTCCTCTGACATCTTGTTGTGTTTCAAAATACCAAGTTTAACAATTGGGTTATCGTTAGAAACTTGTTTATATTTTATACATAAGTCGTTATAACGATTAACAAAACGACGTTTCTCGTTTTGAATGTCTAGTTCGTCATTAAATACATGTGTCTTGCAAACTAAGTCATATTCTTCACGATATTGTTCACGTAACAACTTACTTTCAGAAGTGTTGATTTTCTTCATGTAGAATTTATAACGTTGTAATTGACGTTGGTGAATACTAACAAGCGCTAAATGGTATTCATGCTTTAAATGTAATAGTTCAGTTCTAAAGTTAGTCTCATTACTTTGTGCATCAATAACCTCTTTCTCTTCACGAGGATAGAAAAATTCTGGCTTAGATGCAATGATACGGTTAATTTCATTTTGACGATCAGCGTTCATAGCACGAATAAGATTTTCATGTTGAACACGAGCACGTTCAATTAAATAAAGGTTCTTAGCGTGAACATATGGTTTGTAGTATTGGTATGATTGAATATATTTATATTTAGTTTCAGCAATTTTAAATTTATAGTATAAATAGTCTAGTTTAGAATTGAAACGTGTCTGGAATGAACGCGAACTAATACCACGATATGTAGTGTGGATATAGTAGAAAATCATCGGAATTAAGATACCAAGACCAATTGTTAAAAATACAATTGAGAATGGTCAAATTACATTACTTATACTATTTCATAAATTAGGAGTGTTAACAAATCTGTTAAGAATTTTAAATTGAGCTTGAACAAATAATGCAGCACCAACAAGTAGGATTACAATACCAATGAAAAAACCAGTGTGTACGTAGTGTGAATCATATTGTAAGGCAATATCAGGAGTTTGTTTTTCAGATTTAATTCGAGTTGGGTTTTGTTCAAAAAATTGTCGATTAATTTCATTAACTTCACCTTGAACAACATTTTTCCTAAATTTAAGAATTGATGAATCTTCTTCTTTTGTTAGTTCATATAAATATTCATTATAACGTTTTGCATCAAGTTTGTTTCGGATTTCAAATGTATCATCAATTTTTGTTAATTGTTGTTCACATGCTGCAATTTTTTCATCATATAATTTAGCAATTCTAACTTTATCTTGAGCGATAATTTTTTCAAAATTACTCAAATATGTGTTGTGGTGAGAATCTAATTCTTCAATATCTTTATTAATTACAGCAATATTAGCATCATACTGTTTTTTAACTTTATCAAATTGAACATTTAACTCATCAATTTGTTTCTTTAAAACAACATTAGCATCATTACGAACTTTGTCGGCTTTTTTAACGATTGCTTCAACTTCAAATCCATCAATTTCTTTCTTATTAGTGATTTCTTGAGCCTTCATATCCTCTTGAAATTTCTTTTCAACAGAAGCTAATTTAGTACGATATGTTTTTTCTGCTTCTTGAACAGCTTTTTCATATTCTTGATCATGAGTTCTTTCTAGTGAAATTTTTGAAGCAGCAATTTTTTCAAATTCAGACTCCATTGCTTTAACTTTTAAAGTATCATGTAAACCTTTAAATTTGTTTTCAATTTTCTTAAGATTCTCAAATAATTTTTTATCATGAATTTCAATTGTTGAATGGTGTTTTTTAATATCGTGTTCATGTTTAGAAATTAAAGCATCATATTCTTTATTAATTACATTAGTTTTATTAATATGTTCATCTGTTGCTTTTTTAAGTTCAGCATCTTGAAGTTTTTTACCAGCAAGTTTTGATTTATAATCAGCAGCAGCAACTAGTTGTTTTTTCTCTTCTAATTTTTTAGCAACAACATGTAGTTCTTTCTCAATTGCTTTAAGTTTTTCAACGTAAATAACTTTAATTTCATCATCTTTCTTCTTAATAGAAGCATTAATACGGTTAACATTGGCTGCATATTCAGTTTCAATAAGTCTTACTTGTTCACGATCATTACCAGCTTTTGTTTTTGAAACATTAAATTCATCACGTAAAGAAGCTAAATCATTGTTAGCAATATCAGTGGCTAATGCTAATTTAGAATTATATTCACGTTCATTTTCATGGATACGATTAGACACAGAATCAAATTTATCTTGTTCTGGCTTAATTGATACGCTATGTTTAGGTGCATAATCTGTTGATTTAATTTTTTCTATAATACCAGTGAAACGTTTGTCTTCTTGTGACAATAAATCATCACGCTTTTTATTGTAACGATCAACAACAGTTACTAATTCTTCAATTGCTTTATCAATTTTAAATTTTGTAGTTTGAAATTCATCATGAGCAATTTTTTTATTCTCTTCTTCACTTAAAACATATTCATGTTTCTGTTGTTCAATCTCTTGTTGTTTAACACGGTCTGCAATTCGAGCTTTTTGTAAGTCTTTTTCATGTTCTCTTAAAGCATCTTCTTCACGTTTTTGAAACTCAATATCTTTTTCACGGTGAGCACCTTGATGAGCCTCAATAGCTGCACGGAAATCTTTCTCTAAATCAGCTTTTTTAGTTTCATAATTTGTCTCTAATTTTTTAATCGCATCTTTTGCTTTAGTAACAATAGCATCCTTTTTCTCATATAATTCATTAGTTGATTTGTCATACTTATCATCATTACTCTTAATTTCAGCAGCAACAGCCTGAATTTTTTGAGTAAATTGTTCAGTTGATTTGTTAAAATCGTCATTAATAATTTTTACACGCTTATTTTGCTTATTTAATAAATATTGATACTTAGATTCATATTTATTAAGACGGATATCACACAATTTATTAGTTGCACCTTCTTTTTCATTTTTAAATTTTTCTAGTTGATCAGAAATAGCTTGCACCTTTTGTTCACGTAAATTTTCATTTCGTAAAACTCGATCTTTATAAGAATTACCAACTAGTGCACGAACTTCTTTAAAGTAACGTGGAGATTTTTGGTCAAATTTAGATTCAGTGATGGCTGCAGTTAACTCTTTTTCATATTCTTCTAAAACTTGTGCACGACGAACATCTTTAGCTTCACGAATAGCGTTAATTCTTTGATGAATTTCTTCAACATTAGCAACACGATCTTTTTTAATTTTTTTAATATCAACATTGGCTTGATTATGAATAACAGTTAATTGTGTTGTTGCTTTCTTTTTCAATAAGTCAATTTCACGATAAAGGTTGTTGATGGCAATGTAGTCGATTCGTGAAATATTTTTATAATTTAAAATATCTCACTTGTCTAGAATTTTAATACCAGTGTATAAACCACCCTTTGTTTGTCGGTAAGAATGAATCAACTCAGAGATTTTTTTGTCATGACGTAAATTACAATTGATTAAATCAACTTCGTACTGCAAGTCATTAATTTTGTTTAAATAAAAAGCATCAATCTTCTCACGTTGAGCCAACATCAACTCTTTATGTTGCATGTGGCGAGCAAACAATTCTTTAGGATTATTAAAGTGTTGATAAGTAGTATGATGACGATAAAATTCGCGATCTCAATTGACTAATTCTTCAATTTTGATTTTATATTCGTCTTCAAGAAGCTGTTTTCGTTTATGCAGTTCGTCTAGATTTGACATATATATATATTATATACTATAGGCCAAAAATTAAGAAATGTTTAGTTTTTTTTGCCTTTTTAGAATAAAAAACTAATATTTCATAACACTTTTATGAGAAAATTGTTCGGTTTTCGTTTCTTTTTTGTAAATGACCAACATGAATAGTTAAAGCCCGAATTTCTTGTTGGAAAAAATATTTTTCAAACATTGTTTTTGCATAAAAAATTATTGTTTCACAATCAGTAAAAAAATGGTCAATTTTTTGTGACTTATTTTTGATTTTAAAATCCGGAAATTTGACACTAAGTTGGATTAATTTGGCTTCTAAATTATAGACATTTAACCGTTTTGAAATTTGTTTAGAAAAATCATTGATTTTTTCTACAATAAGCTCTGGATCATCAGTGTTATTTAGAAAAGTTTCCCCAAGAGAAATAGATTTAGGGAGTGCAACTTCAGCAATAACTTCTTCATCACCTAGGCCACGGGCATTTTCATATAGTCTTAAGCCAACTTTTCCTAATATTTTACATAATTTCACCCTGGAAATGTGTACCAAGTCACCAATTACGTTAATATCATGTCTACGAAGTAATGTTGCTGTTGACTTACCAACCATGTACATTTGTCCAATGTCCAATGGCCATAACTTGTTTATTAAATCTGTCTCATACATTTGGGTAATTCCCATTGGTTTACGGTAATCAGAGCCCATTTTTGCCATAAATTTGTTGTGCCCAATACCAATTGAGCACCCTAACCCTGTACGTTCTTTAATTCTCCGTTGAATCCTTGTAGCAATAATTTTTGGTGAAAATGTTGTGGTTAAATTATCGATATTAACAAAACATTCATCAATCGATGCGACTTCAACTTTATCACTAAACTCTCTAACAACTGTCATGAAATCATGATGGAATTTCTCATAAGCTGGAAAATTAACATCAAAGACAATGGCATGTGGACATAGTTGTAAAGCTTTATACATTGGCATGGCTGCATTCACTCCATAACCTCGGGCTTTGTAATTTGCTGTTGATACCACACCACGTTTAGATGTTGAACCGATAATCACTGGTTTATCAGTAATTTCTGGGTGTAACACTTCTTCAACAGAGGCGAAGAAAGCGTTCATATCAATGTGGAGAATGTCAGCCATTTATTTAGATAAATATTAGATATAATACTTACTATAATACAATATATACTTATTATAATATATAATATATATAGATGACCAATTCAATTACAATCGAACAAGCTGAAGCGATGACCACTGAAGAGTGAGAAAAATATCGTTTAGAAAAGTGGAATGATAAAAAAAGTGAATACTCTAAACCTGTCCCTGGTTATTTTATGGCTAATCGTGACTCTTATATAAACTGAATTAAGAAACAACAAGATCGTGGAAATAAAAAAATAAAAATTGATGTTCCTGGTCTAGAAAAAATGAATGAAGAAGAGTGAAATAGTTTCCGTAACACTAGATGACAGAAAAAAGGTGAAATGTATTTAAGTGGTGATGTACCAGCATGGTTTATGGAGAAAGAATCTTACATTAAACGTTTAAAAAATAAATAAAACTATAAATATTTCTTTTTGGTGAAATCAACTACCAAATACAGAGGGTGTGGTGGATTATGATATTTTTTGGTTAAAGCGCCAAAATAAAATATTCGACATCCTAAACTTTGTACCATTTGCACAATTTGGGTCTTAACAGTTGTTAGTCAGGGCCTTTTAGCATCAATATCACCTCACGCCCCCCAAATTTCTTTAATTTTGTTCTCAGTAATATATTTCTTAATAATTTCCAAATTGTTAAAATTAAGTCTGTTATTGACGTTTGTAGATAGGTGTATGGCAGCGTTTGTTGCACGTTGTGGATAAATATTCAGCATAATTCATCCATCATAGCCATTTTGATAGGCTAATTTGATGACTTTGTTAACGGTGCGGTCACTATATTCATCACGTGCAGCGCTAGGGTTCATGCCAATACATACCAAAGGATTCTTTCCACATCGCCCCAACAAGAAACGATAATTCTTATAACTGGTAGGTATTAGAACATCTGGTTCATGTCCTGGTTGATATTTTACGCGTAATTTGGTAACAGCTTTGCTCACGCTAATTTAATTTTAAATTAAAAGTTTGTGCTAACTGGGCATTAACGATAATTCCGTGATTATCTTTAATAGAAGTCATAACAGCACGGTGAATATTAATATTTGCCACCACAAACTCCATGGGATTTTTTATATTTTCCAATGGAGTTGAAATTAATAAATCGGCGTAAATTTGCGAAATAGCAATCGATAATGATTGTGGATATAACGATGGGATATTTTCTAACACACAGCAAGTAATTCCGTTAATAGTGTTAATCGGTTTTTTAAATAAATTAAATTTGCTAGTGATATCAGAACCAAAACCTTGCTCAGCTGCCAAATCAATATAAACACCGCCTTTATGCAAATTTGTCACCATATCATAAGTAATACGTAATTTAGTTTTGGTAGCAATACCGTTAGTAGTGTTAATAATGGCATCAGCTCCTTTTGATAAGGTAATTAGTGTTTCAAAACTAGAATTATTTATTGATAATTTAGCATTACTCAAAGCACAAATATCTTTAATAGTTTGGTCACTATTAACATTATTAATTAAATTTTGATCTTGCTCCAGTAGCGTAACGTTAACGCCTAATGCTAATAGCGTTTTAATCGCTGTCAAAGCGGTGATGGAATAATTAACAACTAAAAAATTATTTTGACCAGTGATGGCTTTACCCACGCTGTTCTTGTTATATAACTTAGAATTATAAAACGCTGCTGCTAATGCACCAAATTTTCCCTTTATTTCACCACTAATTTTTTCATAAGAATTATTAGGTGTTTGTAATAGTTCTAAAGCAACAACTGTTAGAGATTTCTTAAGAATAGTTTTTAAATATGTGGGGTTAGCAATCAGACAAGGGTTGGCAAAAATAACTTGATTGGGTCTAACTAGTTTTAATTCTTTTGATGTTAATTTTGATAATTTGAAAATAAAATTTGCTGTCGGGATTGCTGCTTTCTGACTAATAAAAATTTTAGCACCAGCAGTCTCATAGTCTTGATCATTGAACCCAGCCATTAAACCAGCTCCACTTTGAATATAAACATCAAAAATCTTGCTAATTCTCTTGATATCTGTTGGCACAAAGCTAACACGATTTTCTTTTTTATTTTCTGTGAGAATAATTAATTTAAGCATTATAGTTATGTTGTATCCCTTTAAGATTTGATAATAATACCATTATAGTACATTAAGAAATAATAAATTAAAATTCCAACACAAATAGAAAAGACGATGGTATCAACAAGCAAAAGCAAAATACGCACAATTACGATATTATCACGCTTATGGTACGAAGCATCTGCTCTAACGGATAGGGAACGAATTGATTCAAAATTTACTGATACAATTTTATCTACTTTTTGAATAGCTTCTGCCATAATTATTTAACGTCAACAACCTTGCGATTTTTGTAAAATCCACAATATGGACAAACACGGTGTGGTTTAATTGGTTTTCCGCACTTGCTACATTTGGTTGTTAAAGTCTGAGTAAGGGCATCGTGAGCACGACGCATGCCTTTACGGGATTTACTTACTCTTCTTTGTTGAACTATTGCCATATATCTATATTATAGTATGAAACTAAATAGCAAGTAAATTTTGTTGCATATCTTGGTGAATTAAGGCACTAAATATTAATATATTATAATTTTATTAGATGGGTAAGAAGTTCATAACTGTCTCTTTTAATGATCAATGCCTAAATAGCATTGAAAAGATTAAAAAATGCAAATTAATACTAAAACAGTATAAACAAGACGTTGCTGTCGTTGTTGGGGTGATTGACATTAATGACTTTAATATTAACAAAAAATTTCTTGAACTAGGGAAATGTAGTGCAAAAGTTATTGAAAAGAAATGAAAGGCCATTGAGGAGTACTTCGTTCAACTATATAAGGAATTAAAGCTTAAGGGTAATTACAAGGAACTATTAGCATACACTTGTCAGACGATTCTAAAAAAGGAACAAACTGCTGATTATGAAAATTTCGTTGCCAGCCGAGCTAATTACCTATCAAGCTTTATATTGTCAGAATACTTTGGGCTTTTGTTGAATGAACCAGATAATTTGGTTGAACTTGAAAGAGTAAGTGATGAAGTTGATTTTAAAAAGAATCAACTTAACATTAACGGTTATGTAATCAAAAGTTTCATTGTTGGTGGACACTATTGCAAAAAAGAAAATCAAATTAAATATTTTGGTAATAGTGGTATTGAATTAATTAGTGCCATAATTGCCATCTGCTTAGGCAGTGACACATATGTTTATTACAACCACATAACTGACAAAAAAGCATTTGAAACAAATATTTCAGCTGAAGAAACAGTTGTGGAATTAATGAGTGGCAAAACAAGTATATTAAATTTATCAGCCCTGCAACTTTTAGCTGATTCAACATGTTTATTGTTAATTAAAGATATTTCTAAACTAGATGATGAACCAATTTCTTTCTTCTCTAACAAAGTGGATTAAATTGACTTAAATTGATCAGTCAACGACAAATCATCAAAATCAGCTACAGAAACATATTGATATGCAATAATTGAAACGCAATTTGCAACATTTAGTGAGCGAACATTGGTGGATGTGGGGATACGAAAGGTTTTATCAATATTTTTTCGTAAAATATCTTTATCTATTCCCGTAGATTCTTTACCAAACATGATATAATTATCTTTTTTTACATCAAATTTAATTTCTTTTGATGTAATTTTGCCATAACGGCTCAAATAAAATATAAGTTGTGGTTGACAATTGTTGACAAATTCTTCATATGAGTCATATTCTTTAATGGTGCATTTATCAAGGTAATTTGCACAGCTACGCTTTATTTTGGCACTTTCTTTACTAAAAAAGAAACCATAAGGCCTAATTAGATGCAAAGTAGCATTAAAAGCAACACATGTCCGAATAATATTACCAGTATTTTCAGCAATTTCTGGTTGAAATAGCACAACATGTAACATTCTAAAATACTACAATGATAGGAAAGCTTGTAAAATTGCACTTGCGTTTGCATCACTCTCATCAGTAGCTGTTGGATTTCTTGTGAAAGAACCATATTCAATTAAGTAAGCTGAAGCTAGGGTTGTAGATGTAACTACTAGTAAAATTAAGATAGTTAACAAGGCAATTAAGAACATATGGAAAACAACAGATTTATAGATTCCATTAATTCCAATAATTCAACCAATCAATAAAATTAATATTGGAGCACCCAATGTTGATAAAACAATAATATGAATAACATTAGCAACACGTGCATAAGAATTGAAAATAGCAATTGTATTGATTGGATCGGATGTAACAGCGAGATTTTTACTTACATATGTAAATAGTAGAGAACATAGAAGAATTAAAGCTATATAAACCAATAGATATATACCAGTTAAGATCAAAAGACTCTTTTTAGCATTAATCTTCTTTTCTAATCAAATGTGAAAACGTTTAAAATACGTATCAGCTGTTAAACTAGTTACTTTGGGTTTTTGTTTAAATTTTTCAAAATTAATCTGTGGATTAGAAATAGGGTCTGGCGTATTAACACCAGGTTTACCAGTTCCTGCAACATTAGGAGAGATTACGGCACTTTCAACAACTTTCCTAGTAAAAGTACCAATATTAGCATTAATATCAATATTTTTGTTAGAAATAACTTTAATGACCTCATCTTCAACATTCTTAGCGTTTTCAACACTCTTAATTACTTCTACTTCTTGTGTAGACTCAGGAGTTGGCTCTTGAGCAGGTTGGGGAGCAGGAGTAACTGGTGGTGTAGCATTTGTGCTAGCAGAAGCATCTGTGTTTGGAACATTGCTATCGGTTTGATTATTACCAGAAGAATTATTCTGCTCGTTATTATTCGTATCAGCCATAATAATATTATATATTATTATAAAATATATCTACATTTTTTTGTTTTTAAACAAAATACTATCACCATTATAAAGACTATAAAATGTGGTGTTTTATGCTGTTTATTTCACAAATAAACTTCATTATCCTATATAACATCAATTTTATACTTTTTAACACGACGACGAATTGCTGTATAAATTAAAATCGCAGCTATCAAAACAGCACCACCGACAACTACATAAATAATAATCGTAACTGTAGAAAAATTAGAACCTTCACGAATGTTTAGGGGAATTAGACCACTTTGAAATGTTGTTGCTGTACCAACTGGTCCAACTTCAGCAGTGACATTTATAAATAAAGAATTTTGTAAACGTTGCTTAACACATTCTGATGGACAACCCATATCACACATGAAATTACTACCACACTTTTTACATATACATCCTTGTGAAGTTGGTGAATAAGGGAATTGACCTTCAAATTTAAAATGTATAGAGAAATTAAATGGTTGGGTAGTTACAGTAGTAAAACCAAGACTGTCTTTTTTTTCTACAGCATTAAAATCGCTCAACGAAAGTTTGGAATCGAAATTAATTGTTTCAGGGTCCTTAGGTTCATAAAATTCAACATTAGTAACCCTTGTTAGAGCTAAGGGGAAATTTTCGATTTCAATTGGCACAGTACTACCAGACACAAAACAAGGAACAGATGAAAATTTAAAAACATTTTCTCTTGCTAATGGTCCAACCATTACAACTGGTGTTGGTCAATTATATCAACCAACAGGTTCTGCAAATCGGTGGCTGCTGTAATAGATATTTAAATAATTCCCTTTATCACGTGGTAGATACGGAATATCTTTAACAGGGATAGTTGTCTTTGAAGAATTGGTCACTGGTACTGATTCTAGTGGTGAATCTACCATTGGAGCAGGATTAGAGAAACCATCTATTATAATAACTGACGGAATCAATAATAAAGCGAGATTTAAATATTTAACTAACTTATGTAACATAGTATATCTTTATTATAAAACTTTAATTAAAATTTCATAATTGTAATTGCTTTTAAAAGTAGTAATATTGTCACCTATTGTGTATTTTAAATCTTAGAATTAATAAAATAGAACTATTTTTTGTCATTTCTACTATAAATATATTGTTAGAGTTTCATAAGCATTTAGTATAATTAAGTATGAATACTTACGAAGATTTAGTATGACGAGATTTAATCAAAGATGTCTCTGATAGCAAAAAATTAAAGAATTGGTTTGATACAAAAGATAGTGGTATATATATTGGCTTTGATCCTAGTTTTAAATCGCTGCATTTAGGAAACTATCAAACTCTATGTATTCTTAAAAGATTAGCTCAAGGTGGACACAAAACTTACGCCATTGCTGGTGGAATTACAGGGATAATTGGTGATCCAAAACCATCTATGGAACGACAAATGCAATCAATCGCCACCATTAATGAAAACGTAAAAGCTATTTCATTACAATTAAAAAAGTATAGTGGTGTTGAAAAGATTATTAACAACATGGACTTTTATAAGGAAATGTCAATTGTTGAATATCTTAGAGATATTGGTAAAATGATTAACGTTAATTACATATTGGAAAAGGAAATAGTTGCAAGAAGATTAAGTGTGGGAATTAGTTATGCAGAATTTTCATACACCATTCTACAAGGTTATGATTATTTACAACTTTTTGAAAAATACAACATTACATGCCAAAGTGGTGGAAGTGATCAATGGGGTAATATCACCACTGGTCTAGAGTTTATCCGTAAATCCCATGGTGACACTCCAGCATGCTGTTTTAGTTGCAATTTACTTTTAAAACCAGATGGAACAAAATTTGGTAAAAGTGAAGGTGGTGCAATGTATCTTGATCCAGAGATTACTTCACCATATAAATTATTCCAATTTCTAATCAATCAAGAAGATGCAATGATTCTTACATTACTAAAGCGCCTAACATTCTTAACAAAAGAAGAAATTGAAAACATCATGAAAGAACATCAAGCAGCACCTTTTAAACGTATTGGACAAAAAGCTCTAGCTAAAGCCATCGTCACTGATATTCACGGAAAAGCAGCATATGACACAGCCGCTGATATTTCAGATAAATTATTTCGTGGCGAATTAAAGGAATTGCAGCCTAATGATTTATTTGATGCATTAAATGGTACTAATGTCTTTGAAGCTACAGCGGCACAATATAACATTGTTGATTTGTTAGTGTCTGCTAAAGTATGTGACTCAAAGACAACAGGACGAAAGCTAATTGAACAAAAATCTGTTTACTTAAACGATAAATTAGTTAGTGATTTTTCTTTTGAAGTTAAAAAAAGTGAAGCATATAGTAAAGTTCCTAATTTCTCTTTTATCAAAAAAGGTAAACGCGATTATTTCTTAATCAAGTGAAATTAAATTAGCAGTTATTTTAATAAAGTAAACGATTACTTATTATTTTTTTCTTGGCGCTTTCAATATTCTTCAGCTTCGTTTTCATATACAGTTTGTTCAGTATCTTGAAGATGCTTAGGATCATAATCATTGTTATAGTGTTTTAATTGATCAATTAGTTTCTTATTCATATATATTTAATTATAGATTATTTGTTAATAACCTCTAATATTTTATTAACATAATTAGTCTTTTCTCATGGTAGATTATCCTTTGTAAAATGACCGAAATAAGAGGTTTGCATATAGATTGGATTTTGCAATTCCAATAACATAATAATTTCAAATAATGACATATCAAATATTTGAATTATGGCATTCTCAATTTTTTTAATGTCAATTTTTTGAGTATTAAAACACTCAATTTGAATCGCAACTGGTTTACTCACTCCAATACATCAACCCAATTGAATTTCACAGCGATCACATAGTTTTGCAGCCACAATGTTTTTAGCAATTCAGCGTGCATAGTAAGCTCCTGTTCGGTCAACTTTTGTATAATCTTTACCACTAAAAGCACCACCACCATGTTGAACACTTGGACCATAGTTATCCACCATCAACTTTCGTCCAGTTAAACCCGTATCTCCAAATGGACCTCCAATTACAAAATCACCAACATAATTAATATAGTATTTAAAATCTGTATTAAGTTTATATGATTTAATGATTGGTAAAATTATTTCTTCCTTGATAAAAGTTTTAAATTTAGATCGGTCACTATCACTTTTAAAAGCATGATGTTGAATAGAAAATACAACGGTATCAACAGTTGGTTGATGGTTGCTATCATAAGTGATTGTCACTTGTGATTTCATATCGTATTTAGCATCAATAAAAATATTTTTATCTTTAAGTTCTGTAGCTTTTTGAACCAATTTGGTAGCTATGTCATATTCTAGTGGTAAAAATGCCGTCGTTTCATTTGTGGCATAACCAACAGTAATACCCTGATCACCCGCTCCCACACTTGATGATAGTGCATTTTCTCCTTTATCAACTAGTTTTGAAATATCGGATGATTGCTTATTAATGTTAGAAATAATTGTGAAGTCATTTTCTGTATATTCGAGTCTTTTTAAAATTTTCCATGCAATTTTAACTGGGTCAATAACAGCATCAGTAGTGATTTCACCACCAATCACAATTAAATGATTACAAGCAAAACATTCACACGCTACACGACTATTTTTATCAATAGCTAGACAAGCATCTAATACACCATCAGAAATTTGATCACATATTTTATCAGGGTGACCCATTCCAACAGATTCGCAAGTTTTCGTATTCTTTATTTCCATTTTCTTTTTGTTGCCAATAAGAGTGTAGAAATGTTTCCCATCGCACTGCTTTAGCACCTTATAATTACATAGGTTGCTGTGTTATCGTCGGGCAAGTCCCTCCAACACTCTTTATGGATATTATTATTATATAACATAAAATTAAATTATGTTAAAAAGTCAGAAAAATGACGAAAACTATCAATAATTTTATCGTAAATATGTGCCACAAATACTGAAACGGCACCGAAATTAATCAATGTCAAAACAACTTAGTTCTACCCAACATGAATCGTAGAATACTTTACTCATCGGAGCATATATAAATTAGCCACAAAATTAAAATTCAATATAGAATAGTAATTATATTATGTCAGCGCCAGGGAGAATATGTCTTAATGGAGTTTCATACATTCAATTGAATCAGATATACGTAATCACTATAGCAAGGAAGAGTATAATATATATTATCCTGGTAATTTTAATTATTAATTTGGTGGTAGAAGAAAGCGTTCCTGACAAATTAGTGGTATGCCCTTCACAATCAATTCCTTCCAGTTTAGAAGCATAATCGTAATAATTTTCCATATTGCATGGTTTTATGTGACTGTTTTTCGTAATGCGCAGTTTAATATCAGAAAGTCAAACCGTTGAAACAGGTATGTCAGATAATTTCCCTGGTTCATGTTTATTTTGCTCTGTAAAGGTTTGAAATAAGATGGTAGGCTTGGTTTCATCATACCAACGCACCACATACCAGTAATAAAATAAAATATAGTCAATAGAATCAATTTTTTTATCGAGAAATAATTGTCTAAGTTTTGTGGGTAGTTGGGTCCTTGTACTAGAAAGAACTGGTTGCAAATAAGTGTTTTGATTATTAAAACGAGCTCAAACATAAATAAAATCAATGGCCTGGTGCAAATTAATAAAAAATGCAATAAGAAGAAAATAATTAAGCGGAAAATGAGCGAGTCGCATCATCATGCCTTGGTCAAACGCACCAACAAACCAAAAAGAAAAAAACATAAATATCGTTATAGTGCAAGTAATAATAACATATTTCAACTTGATTTCGTTTGGATCTCAAACACAAGCTTGCTTTTCTGCTACGAGATCTGATATCCTTGCACAACTCATTATTAATTATTCTTCCAATGCCGCTAGTCGTGATTTTATGCTTTTAAGTCAAAATTCTTCAAGTGTTCATTGAATAATAATCTCTATAGAA
>JAITWZ010000058.1 GCA_031284985.1 Mycoplasmataceae bacterium | reverse complement strand
ACACAAAAAAAGATAACACAACCATTGTATCAAATATAATTGCTAACCAAAACTCGTAGTCACTATATGGTGGTATTCAATATTCAATAAATGGATGATTTCAACCATTCGATGTGACTAACAGTAATGGCGTTATAAAAAAGAACATAATGCCCGCAGTCAACCCCATTCGTCAGCATAATTCTAAAGAAATTAAATTGGAAGTCGTATCTTCGATTTGCTCATCAGCTTTCTTTGACACTTTCTTGAAATTTTTACCAGCAGGGGTGCTATCTAAGAAATTTACAAAAGGGAAAAAGGTATCGTTAGGGTGATGTAATATTGCTGAGTTGTAATCAGGAATGCTGCTGTGTTCGTTTTTTTGTTTTGACATTATTGTATTATCTTTTAAACACCATTACAGGCATTCTCTTTGAAGATGCCTACATTGGTTGATAACACGCTAAATTTCATTGATGTTTGTTCACTAAAGTGACTTATATTTGTTTTTGGAGTAAATATAGTATTGTTTTTATGATTTATTTTTAAAGTTATTGCATCTGCCATAAATATATTATATAGTCTATTATATTTTCAATGTAGAAAATACCACACAGAATTTTGGCATTATTTTTAATGCAATAAGATTTGGATTGTGGTAACAAGTTTTAGGCTTGTGAACCACCATAATGGTGCCGACTATCGGAATCGAACCAACAACCTACTGATTACAAGTCAGTTGCTCTGCCAATTGAGCTAAGTCGGCACATATACATATATTATAATTTATAATCTAAAGTAATGTTTAACTGCAGTTGATTTTTATTAAAAAATCGCTCCAGCACTACTCAGAGTGTAGTATATTGTAGCAGAGAATTAATTATAAACTCGATTTATTGTAACTATTAGAGTTGTTGCATGGTTTAAAAAAGTTGAACATATTTTATAATTTTGTAATTACTATGTTATAATATACATATATGACACAAAAAGTATCTAATAGCTCTGCTAATCATTCTAGTGGTGGTGCTGGTGATCCTCAATTATGCAAAAAAATAATCCTTAATATTTGGTTACGTAGTTTTCTATTTGGTATTATTACTTACGCTAAAAACAAAGATAGTTTATCTGCTGCTGAACGTCACCGTTGCAAATTTCATATTATTTTTGCGACTGCTTTAGTTGCTGTAGTTGTTATTGGTGCTGTAATCGCTGTTTCTATTTTTTTATAAAATATATTTTAACCCTTGTTTGGCATAATCACTCACTTAGTAAGACATTAATTTCTCTTCTCTAACCAAAATCAACGGTAATTAAAACACTACTAATCTAAAAAGACCACGATAAAGTTAAATCATATCAGTCATTAAGGGTATTTGAGAGCTGACTATTTGAAAGACGTGAGAAATCAATATAGTGGATGTAATTAGGGCTAGAGCCAGTGACTTGAATTGATACATAAGCTGTATTAGCCATATCAGAAACATGACTAGCAGTTGAGATTGTTACAGGTATTAATAGTGGAAATATCATTGGATCCATTCCAGCAAATACTCGCTCTGGGATAATATAATCTAAATTATCACAATTAGTTCATGCTGAATTTTTGATTAAATGCATGTAAAAGATAATCTGTGAATCACTTTTTGTAATTTTACTACTTGGATATGCTTCAAGTTCAGTTCTAGAATCTGGTTTAGCTGCTGTATCAATGTTATAAAAGTCATCTACAACAACCGGGAATGAAAACATTTGTGTACCACCATCAAGTGTAATACGTGTCGTGATTTTAATTTGTGCAGTTGTGAAATCAAACTCATTAATATGTGAAGAAGATAAAGTAACATTATAAACTCGTGAAACATCATAGAATGTCGATTGTATCAAAGTTGCATCAGCATCAAGTGTTAATAAAGGACTATTGGTTGATGTTCCTAGTGTAATATAGTCTGGTACAACAGGGTTAGAAACCGTTGAATCAGGAACAAGTGTCAATGCAAAAGTGCCAGAAGTTACTAAGTTATAAGCATAATCAAACGTTGCACCATTAAATTTGATTGCTGGAACACCTGTTGTTAACACGTTCTTACTAACAATTAAATTAGGAAGTTCCATAGTTATAACTGCCGCTTTAAACAGTAAACGTAAAGTCTCAATAGTATTAGTGTTATTAACACAAATAATATCAATGTAAGTGTCTTTTAAAACAGGACGGTCATAAAATAGTGTAATTCTTGCATTATTATTAACGCCTGGGTCAACTGTAAAGTGGTAATAAGCTGAAGGTGTTGTGGTTTTATCTTGATAAATTGACCATGTACAATTACCAACAGGGTTTATTAAATTAGCAGTAACTTTTGCATAATTTTTTGATGTACTGTTATAAACCAATTCATAGTTGTTAGAAACTAATGTCATTTTTGTGTCTCTAGCACGTGTGTTGTTATTATCATCACCATTACCAACAACCCCTTGGAAAAAACTAGGTGTTAGAGCGTATGAAAGACCAGCACATCCTGCCAAAAACAATAATGACACAGAAGAATATATAAGAATCTTTTTCGTTCTATTCATTAAGGCGCTCCTTCAGAACAAAAGTAAGTTCCACTAACAATCAATTGCATTCAACGTTGATTTGGTTGATCTGTACCAGTTTGTGAGAAATCAAAGTAATAATTAGTACCTTGTTTTGCTAAACGAACATGAGAAGAGTAAGTGATAGCTGTATTTGATTGAATAGCAGCATATCATACCATATCAGCAGAAGCATCATCTGGACGGAATCCTGATGGTATTAACAATAAATTCATGAATGTTGATGTTAATGGTTTTGTAATCACAATACTAAATGTAACTTGGTCACCATAGCGGATTAAGTAACTACGTTCATCAATGGCTGAATCAGTTGGTAATATACCATCAAAGTTAGCGCTTTTAACACTAATTTTACTAGGAACGTTATTCTGTGCTACGAAAATTTGAATTGACAATGAAACATTTTGGTATGAACCAGTAACTGTATAAAGTCTAGCAGTATTAGGCATTCCTGTGGATAAAACAATTTTACCATCAGTTTGCATTTGTAGTGGATTAACTCCAAAACTAGGAGAAACTGATCATGCAACAAGTGAACCAAGGATACTTTGTGAACCATATCTAAATGTTGGTGTGGCAATATTGTTAACTTGATCAATATTAACAACATCAAATGCTAATGTATTAGCCGAAGCTTTTAAGTTTAAAGTAATATAAGATGCATATTCAGGTGTACCATCACTATCTTCATCAATCGCACAACGAATAGTAGCGCCAACATCCACTGGTGATGCAGTACGATATTTGACAGTCGTTGTTGTAGTGACTGATGCTGTCATTTCTAAGTATGAAGCAGATGCACCAATAAATTCTCATTTATAACCAGTTGTTGGAGCACCAGGAGGAATAATAACTTCTAGAGTAGCAACTTCAGGACTTGATGAATTAAAGTTAAGTGTATAAGTATCTGCTAGAACTGAAACAATATCAGCTTCTGAGGCACGTACTTTAATTGTTGAAGTAGCACTTTGACGTAAATTACATGTTGCTTTAACTGTTATATCAAAAGAATCTAATGAATAATTTACATTTCTAAACATGATACCATTAGGCGTATCTTGAGTTGATGCATCATTGACAGTTATTGCCGTAGCACCAGTTCATGTTGTACTTCAAGTCATTCCTTTATCAAGTGAGTATACCACAGTTCCAGGTGAAAAAGTACTACCAGATTCAATCACGTATGAAATTCTTCTAGCGTTAGTGAACAATGAATTAGGACGATCGAAGATGACTGGTACAAGTTCATTAGTCTGAGTTGGACGAATAGTCGAAGCCATACCATTAGTTAACGCTAAGGCAATTTGTGTGTCAAAAAATATTGGGATAATTTCTAATGAAGTATAATCAGCTTTTGAAGATATAGTTGAATCAACAAAAGAAATCTTAGGACGAATAATGGCGTGTGGATCAGATTGATTGTCAGAAACATAACCATTATTGTGGACTGTAATCATTGGGTATTGATTATTAAATAAAGAATATTCGAATGAAATATTTGGTTTGTCAAGAGCAAGATCATTTAAAAGTACTCTTCATCTAAAGTTGTTATTATTAAAAGTATATGAGTTTTGATTAATTACATCTTGCGTATATATTGTTGGGACAATCGCACCACCTTGTGCAGTAAATTGAGTTAAATAGAATTGTGCATATTCATTATAAGATAGTGCAGGATCATTAGCCATATATGGCGTAATAACTGCGAAATCTCCACTATATTGACTACCAAAATAATAGAACGTGATAGTTTGTGAACTAACACCATTATTGTTGGCAACTAGTGTGAAGCTACCATTTCCTGAACCAGAAAGTACATTTGAAATAATAATACGGCTATTGTTAGGACGTGAACTATCAGCTGCTTGAACAATTGCTGTAGCTGGTGGAGCAGATGTACCATTATATTGATAAGTTATATTACCAACAAGATATTCACCAGCAACATCAATAACTACATTTTTACCATAAGGAATAACGTTACTTTGAATTGTGTTTGCATCATATGAAGTTGTAGAAATTGACATGTCTAATTTTGTATCACTTGGACGGTTAACAATCAAATTAGTAGCTGCGAAATGTTCTACACCTAATTTAACTTCAACTTGAAATTCTGTCATTGCATCCAATTGATATGATTGATCATAAACACTATAAACTAAGAAATCACTACTACTTTTGTTAGCAGACTTTGGTGCACCAGAAACACCGGCTGGTAAGTTAACTGACCATTGAAATAATGAGTTAACTTCAACTGGTGTAATATTGAATAGTTTAGCAGTAATTTCAGTAGCATTACTAGCTCCTCTCTTAAGACTAGCACTTCCTTTAGTAATTTCTAACGAAACTGACTTTTCAGAACTACTAGCATTTCGTGAAGTTAATTTCATTGATACTTCTTCCTTAACTTGAATAGAAGTTGATAAAGAGTGGCAACGTACATAAATCGAAAGATTACCAGCAGCACATAAGTTTTTCACTTTTATTGTGGCTGCACCTAGTGAAATTTCAGAAAAGAATCACATATTATCATGACTAATGCTATTTTGATAATTTTGGTTGGCAAGATCATACCAATCACTTTCATTGTTAGTTCAACTATATTGTCAAATTGTATCATTAGCAGATACACTAGCTAAAGTTGAACCAATCTGTGTTGTTTGACCATATAATGGACTAGTAGAACCTTCTAGGATTTGTAGACTAATAGCACCAGTTTTCTGTGAACCATTAACACGAACCTCATTAGAAATAATTGCACCAGCAGAAGCGTCATAATCAGCTTTTAAGGATACAATTCGAAAAATAATTGGTCGAGCTATTGTGCTTGAGTTACCTGTATTTGTAACTTTAAGAGTCGTACCGTCTGGACTACCATCAGAGTATGTTGTTTTAAGAATGGTAAAACCAGTTGCTTGTTGGTTCGCATATGTGTTGCTAGTAGATGAAGATTGATTATCAAATGGAATATCAATAAAAGAAGCGCTAGGGATTGGGTCTGGAACTATTGCTCCAGAATTTGGCATATAGTATTGTCATTTTACATCACTTGTCTTAATTGCACCATATGCATGTCCTTTAAATAATGCATATGTTGAAACATTTTGAAATTCTAAGTCAGTAACACTACCATATGCTGTAGTAACAGACACAAAACGACCAACAATCTGTGAATGAGACAAAATAGCGTTAGAACGAGTAATAGTAGTGTCTTGTGCACGAACACGGAAATAAACTTGCGTCTCGGCATTACCCATATATTTAATTGTACGTGAGTTTTTATCTGCATCTGCAACTACTTGATACAATGTATTACCAATATAACCAGAATTTGTCGTAACTGAAGGTAAATCATATCAGCCGTTATCAGAATCAACATTATTAGTTGTTGACCACTGTCAAACAATTGATGTGTTATCTTCGATATTAACTTTACCTTGAATGTCTAGAGTAAATGTATCACCATTAAAAGGACGTAAAGAAGAAAGTGACCCAGCCCCAATTGTTAATTTTTTATCTTTTGGAGTAACTGGCACAATATTTACAGGAGCACCATAACGATCAGTAGACTTTATTTCAACACCTGTAGCGTCAGTACATTTAGCAACAATATTAACACCACCAAAAGCTGAAGTAGCACCACCTAAACCTGCAGGGTTAGTAACCGTTAATTCCTTATTAGTAGAGCTTAGATTAAAAACAAAACCAGAATTTGAATCACGGCCATTTTTAACAATTGTACCATCTAGAAAATAAAATCCAGGGTTAGTAATTTTTTGGTTACCAACTATATCAAAGTGAACAACAATTGATTCACCAGGTGTTAAACGGAAATCACCATCTGGAGATGTAGTGTAAAGTGTTAATGTTTGTTCAGAAGGACTAACTCCTTGTACGACAAAACTATTTGAAGCAGCTGAAGCACCAGAATTATCATAACCTATAAAACGAAAAAAGATTCTTGCGACAGAATCAATATTTTTAATTGTAATACGACTACTCTCATCAGAAGTTAAAGTGGTGATACGGTATTGACTGGAGTTAGCATCACGAATAACCATGTCTTGGCGATTAATATCCAATTTATAATCTCAATTTACTTGGTCTCATGAATACTCCCAATCATAAGATTCATATGTAACATTATCAAAATCAACTTGATATGTAATTTCACCGTTACCAACAGGTAATCCACCAGTTTGTCCACTTACGTAGGTAGCTTTTAGGCCATAATTAGCTTGGATTGTTTTTTCATTACCAACAAGATATGAAACGATAAAAGCAGTTATTGCTGATGAAGCACCAGCGAATAAAAGTAAAAATAACGTGAAAAAACCAACAGATGTTTTCTTCTTTTTGGTTACAGTACCGTTTTTAGGATAGTCACTCCACTCAAACTTTGCATGACCCTTCATATATATAATTATATACTATACAAGGTTAACAAGGCATTTTGTTACGATTTAGAGCTGCTAAAACCGCTGTTAAAACACATAAAAATATTAAAATTTAGTCTTCTTCGCAATTTCATTTAGTTGTTTAACTTTGGAGTCGATATAATCAATCGCAACTTGGTATGGTTCAGGTTTTTTTAGATCAATTCCTAAAATTTTAATTGTTTCAAGCGGTGTTTTACTTGTACCAGATTTTAAAAATTCAAAATATTTATCCAAGAAACCAGGTTCTTTATTCAATAGTTTTTGAACAACATTGATTGCTACTATTTGACCCACAGCATATTTGTAAACATAAAAATTTCCGGCATAAAAATGCGGGATACGTAAAATGGTTGATAAAGAATATGCATAAGGTTCTGTGTTAGATTTTTTAAAGTCTTTAACGCCACTATATTTATCAGTCATTTCAAGATATAATTTTTTTAGTGATTCTTTTGTAAATGGTTGTGAATTATTAACTAAATTATTCGCTTCAAATTCGAAATTACTAAAAATTATTTGACGGGATGTTGTATTAAAAAAATTACTAATAATCTCTACTAAAAAATTAGCTACATTTACTGGATCTTTACTTTCTTTAATCATGTATTCACCAAGTAATGTTTCGTTAACAATAGAAGGTATCTCCGCAGTAAATATAGTGGTGCTAGAATAGTGATAATTATACTTATTATAGTAATGAGAATTTAGTGAATGTCCAAGCTCATGAATGACTGTAGAAACACTATCAAAAGTACCATTAAAATTCATTAAAATATAATACTTTTTAAGACCAGTTGTTCCACCAATTGAATAGGCGCCTGTATATTTATTATTCTTAGGTAATCATGAGATTCATTTCTCGTTAAATGCCTTTTTAACAACCGTTAAATATTCGTTACCAAAAATTGATAAAACCTTTAACACAATCTCCTGTGCTTGCTCAATTGTAAATTTTAAATTATTCTTTGTAAAATCCATTTGCATATCTCATGGTTCAAGTTTAGTTAATTGTAATTTTTGTTTTAAAACTTTAACTGTAATTTCTCGATATTTTTTATATGTATTTTTAAATGTTGATACATGCTTATACAAGTTAGTAATTAGATCCAAATCAATCTCATCATGGAAGGCTGTGGCAGAAATATAATCTTGGTGATTATGTAATTTAGCATATGTATTTAATTTCAAATAATTATAATACAATAATTGCGTAAGAGTTGATGAAAAATTATCATATGCTTTATTTAAATTAATTCAGACATTTTTTCTTAAAACACGATCACTATTTTTTAATAATTCATGAGCTTTAGCCATTGTAGTAATTGGCACAGATTTTTTATTTTTATCAATAGCGTTAGCAAACTTTATATCGCTATCAGTTAGTGTGCTAAATATATCGTGAACAGCGCCATTGTTAATAGCAATTTTACTTAAAAGTGTATTTTGTTCTTTATTAAGAATGTGTGGTTGATTACGAAAAACTTTCTCATATCCTCTAGTCTGTATTTGTAGTTCCTTATCTTTTAAGTATGTGCAGATTTTCTTCTTGTTTTCTAAAATAACATTACCAATGGTGGCTAATTTTTGTGAAAAGATGTGCCCTTGATTATTAATCTTCTGTTCTCATGCCATAAATTTTTGATCAGTAACATCTTCACTTAATTTATTACTTACGTAATTTGATAAACGGTTACTTACTTCATCTTCAGCATCAGAAATTTTTTGTCACTTCTTAAAATTATCAAGCGTTAAATAAAACTTGGTTGAAAATTCTATAACTTCTTCATTTTTCTTTACTCATAAATCATATAACTCTTCTAGTGTGCCACCATCCAAGATATCTTCTAAATTTCAATTATATTTTTGATAGTTATCAACTTTATTATTTTTCATCTATGCAACCGATAAAACAAAGGCGTTTTCTGTAGAAACATTATATTTACTATTAAAGAAAATAAGGTTGATATTGTATTGACCAGTTGGGATATTTTTAACAAAATCAATTGGTAAGCCAGTAGCAGCAAGTGAAAGTGTATATACAAAACGATTAGGGTTAGGAATAACATTAGGACTAGAAATTAAAATCATTTTCTGTCAATCAAGCACGTCACCTGGTGGCACTTGACCATTAGCAACATTTATAACATTAAAAAATTTAACTTTTTGTTCTTGCCCAATGTTAATCATATGATCAAAACTTGCTGTAACACTGATACTAGCAGAAGTATTAATAATTTTTGAAGTTAAATCCTCGTCATCTTCTAAAATTATTTCTAAGCTACCAACTTGACTTATATTAATCTTTGGCGTAGCATACTTATTTAGCATTGGTCGTAAAATTAGCGGCAAAATTAAAAGCGAAACACCCAAAGTACATAAAATTGTTAAAATATAAGAAAAAAATGTGTTACGTTTTTTATGGTATACGATTTCAGTTAATTCCATGTAATTATTATATAATATTAATATAGTATGTGCTAAATAGTTAGCATTAATTTATAATGATTGTTCTCTGCAAGAAAAATAGTTTATTCCCAAATCAAAAAATGAGCATCGCTGCTCGTATTTGAACTGGAATATTTGCGGTTATTTTTTTAGCAGCTGGTGTTGGTTGTGGAATTTGACTTTATGACATTTTAGCACCAAAAATTGAAGTTTCAATTGATAAAGAATTAAAGATTGATTCAGCAAGTAGCGCCACAATTTCAGTAGTTGGATACAATGGTGCTGATTTATCATCAATAAAGTTCGAACCAGATCAAGAGGTTGAATATACTAGTTGAGCTGGTGGGCATGATCGAGTCACTTTGGATGTAATGATTGGCACTGCTATGAATACTTTTGAAGCAAAGATATCTGGCAGAAACTTTTCAACAAAAACACTCACTATCAGCGTTGAAATGCCTGACCCAACTCAAATTGTTCCACTGAATGATAATTTTTTTACATTTGATACGTTAGGTAGTTATTCAGTCATCACAGGCTATGCACAAAACTTTGTTAATAGTTGAGTTAATGATACAACTTATTATGCTTATTTGGAGGAACAAGGCATTGGTGAAATTAATGAATTATCACTAGTTAGAAATTATGTATCTGGAACACCATTTTGTTTAGCTAAGGAACGTGATGGCTATCAAAACATCAATACATTTTATTCAAAGTTGAGTAGCATAAATCTCAATGGAACTAAATTTAATTATTTTGGTGAAAAGGTCTATGATTTTGCGAGAACTGGAGCATATACTTTTGGTAGTACAACAGAAGGATTAGCATGTGACTTTTCTAATGTCCGTAAGTTTGTGCTAGCTGGTGCAGATTTCTCTCCTGAAAAAAACATTATTTTTAATACGGCGATTTCAACTGGACACTATACATTTGCAAATGCTAATTTTTTACGCCTAAAAGATTTGTATTTATCTGAATGTACATTTAGCAGTCAAAGCATGGGTATAAACGCCACTATTAAAACTGGTGACCATACTTTCTCAGGTACAAAGTTTGGCAAATATGTGCGAGCTTTTGATGTGTATAACCTACGTTTTGCTACACCTGGTATGGGAAATGACCACAGTGATATTTATACTGCTTCATACACATTTAGCAAAACTGACTTTTCACACATTACATCATGTGCTATTAATTCAATTAAATTTGCTGACCAAAATATGAGTGTTGAAGGTTCTGTAGTTACTGCTGATCATACTTTTAGTGAAACTGATTTTAGTTCATTAAAATCATTAGGTCTTAATAATTTTTTCACAGTTGCTGCAAGTGATATGCAAACTACAAGTTCACCAAACACATTTATAAAAACAGCTAGTTTTACTTTCGCTCAAGCTAATTTCTCTGCTCTAGAATCACTTAATTTAAGTGGAGCAACATTCATATCTGAAAATGCGATAGGTTCAGCATATGATGATACAAATCTTACAACAAATTTACATGAAATTTTTAGTGCTGACAATACTTTTAGCGGCTGTGAATTTTTTGCCTTAACAGACCTTAATTTATCAGGAACGAAATTTGCTTTTAACAATATGTCAAAATTTTTAAAACCATATGACATATATACAGGTTATCAGACTTTTAATCATTCTAATTTCCAACTATTAACTAAGATTGACTTATCAAATACGATATTCACTAATGTTTGTGCAGTTGATGATGTTATCGTTGCTGGTGACCGTACATTTGTTAACACCACTATTTCCTCATTGAACTTAGTTAACATCACAAATGTCTTATATGGTTCACTTACAAATGGATTAAATTCAATCTCAGAGTATGCACTAGCTGGTATTAATAAAACTTGGTCACCCGAGAATAAAATTGGTGTGGCTTATGACGCAAATAATTTTACATCAACTGAAATTTTTGATACATGATTTGGTGCTGGTCAATGAGTGCGTGCAATGTTATAATAGTTCTTATGCATTTTTTGATAATTTAATTCAATAAATGTACTAACCAAATAATTTTGAATAATCACATTAAATCACTGGCACAACAGTTCCAATTATTATCACATTAAAAATGACAATCACGATATTTTTTAGAAATTTTATATAATTATAGTATGAGTTCTCATCTTGATTGAAACGGGACACACCGAATCACTGCTCAAAAAATAGCTAAATTCAACATGGGGTTGTTTTTATTTATATCTCTTTGTGTAGTTGGTTTAGTGCTTTTTGATTGATTTACTTACCAATTTGGAAAGATTGATTTGGGTGCAACAAAGACTGTAGAATTTGTATTTATTAAATTATTTAAAGATAGAGAGTCAATTAACACACCAGAAAAATTCAATACCTATAAAACTTGATTCATTGTTGCTGCAGCTGTTATTGTAATTACAGTTCTGGCTGTAGTTCCTGTGTGATTTTATTCTAGTTTTAGTGCGGCTGTAAATGATTATGAGTACCATCATGCGCTTAAATTCCTTGCAATTGCTTCAATTTTATTTGGAAACATATTTTTATTTATTGCTGGTTTATGTTTCACTAACCATATTGATAAAGACCGATATTTAATTGGAAAACTAGACCACAGACTATTTAAATAATCATCTTATACATATATAAATAACTTTAAAAAAATGATATTTATATAATTAAATTAAATGGATCAACGTTCATATGAATACAACCCTGGCCGTATCACTTCTAGGCGTTTAGCTACTTTTAACTTTATAATTGGCATAATAATTTTCATCATCTTTGCTGGAGTTACAATATATGATTGTTTTTCTTTTAATTTTGCATATTCAGATCAGTATGCAACAAAACTTTTAAGATGAATTCTTGAAATAATTAAAACCAAAGAAATCGATAATAAAATAGCTGAGACAAAATCCTTCTTCATTGCAGCTATGTATGGGTTAGCGTTTGTCGTGTTTGCAGTCATCCCTGCTTGATATCATATTAGTTTTAGCGCAGCGGTACATGATTATGAAAAACATGGTGTTTTAAAATCATGTGCAGTCATGTCAATTATATTTGCTAACCCCATTATTTTTTTAGCTGGACTATGTTTTCGTACTAACGGTAAAGAAGGGATATCACTATCAGAAGAGAGTGATGGCCCACCAGATTTTGATAATCCAAAATATCGTAAATTCAAGCATGATGAGCAAGAAGATACTACATCATATACTAATTCATTATCTAACATAGCAAGAAGTGAGCATGCTGGAAAAGTCCTTGATATTCCCCCACCTCCATCTTATGAACATGCACGAGCGCCTGCCACACCACCTACAGCCCCTTCTGCTAAAGAAATTGGTTCGTCAATGAAATTGTATAACAACACTGATTTTGATGATGACTGAGTTGATGATCATTCCTATGGGGATGAAAAAGAGAGTGATGAAAAACCAGATTTATTAGCATCACTTGGTACAACATCATCAAAAAGTAAGGAAGATGAAATCGATTATAAGTCGCATTATAAATATCCTCATTCCGTTACTATGCAATCACCGACTGTACCACCACCAGTTGCTAAAAAAGAAATCATCAGCGAACCAGCACCAGAAGAAGTTCGAACTGTTACTACAACCGCTGCTTCACCTCTTGACAGCATCCATGAAAAAATAAGAAAGATTCATGAACAGTATGCCCTTAAACACATAAAACATTCAAAAAATAGCGTCCAAGAAGAAGCTGTTGTTGAGCAAAATATTCCTCCAGTTGAATCTGTAATCACTGATGAAATTTCAGACGAAAGTGATGTGCCTGAAAATGAAGAAGATGGCATAGTTCAAGATGAAGTAACTGATGAAAAGAAATCACTTGGTCAGAAATTTAAAGGTATTTTTCACCATGGTAAATCAGATAAGGAAGATGAGAATGAACAGGAAGAAACAGAAGAAAATGGTGATGAAACCGAAGAAGGCAATGAAGAAGAAGTTGATACGCCTAAATATAAACGAGAAGTAGAAGAACAAGAAGAG
>JAITWZ010000050.1 GCA_031284985.1 Mycoplasmataceae bacterium | reverse complement strand
CTCACTTTTAAAGGAAATATGTTGCCTAAATACCATTAAAATTAGTTTCTCGATAAAAAGAAAGATTGTAATCGATTATTTCTTTCTGTGGTGTTCCAATTCATGGAGCTTGACTATGAGAAATTGCGATCAATTCTTCACCAGTCAAATTTATATATTTTTTACAAACAAAATTAATAATTTTTAGTTCATCACTTGAAAAAACTTTAGGGTTGTATTTTTTGGTAGAAGAAAAAATAAAAGTGTCATGTTCATGTTTATTTTTACTTGTTGTAATCTTAATTGTTTTGTTTTTTGCCATATTAGTCAGAATCTTTTCAACATTACATGGAGCAGGCCCCATTTGAATAGCTTTATATTTATCATTTGTTATACTAGCAGCTGTTTCCTTGTATTCGTAATTCGCAAAATCAATAAAATAAAGCATCTTATATAGCTTTACTTTACCTTCGAACTTACCATTAAGTTTTTCGCATAGAACAAGAATTAAATTCTCGTATTTTCCGACATTAACCATACTTTTATTATATACACATTATAATATTTTTTATAAAATCAGTTCTCTTCAAACTTCTAGAATAAATTATAATACTTACTATTTCTCTTCTAATTCAATAATCAAATCACGCAAATATGCCGCTCTTTCATATTCTTTGCTATCTGCAGCTTGTTCCATTGCTTTCCTTAATACAGCGATAGCTTTTGTCTTATTTTTTGGTTTTGCGTCTTTATGAAAAAATGCTTCAACAGCTTTAGCATCATCTTTTGATTTAATATCGTCATAGACTGTTTTGATGATTGTTTTGGGAGTAATGTTGTGTTCGATATTGTATGCTTCTTGGATTGAACGACGACGGTTAGTTTCGTTTATCGCTTTAATCATCGCATCTGTTTTAACATCAGCATATAGAATTACTCTTCCATTTTCATTTCGTGCTGCTCTACCAAACGTTTGAATTAAGGACTTTTCGCTACGAAACAAACCAGGTTTGTCAGCATCAAAAATCATTACTAAAGAAACCTCTGGAACATCTAACCCTTCTCGCAATAAGTTTATTCCAATAATAGCATCATAGCGGTTCCTACGTAAATCATTAATAATTTTATCTCGTTCAAGTGTTTTAAGTTCATTATGCAGATATGCGATTTTATATTTCTTTTGATGAAGATGCTTAGCTAATTCCTCAGCCATTTTGATTGTTAAGACAGTTATAAATGTTTTTTCCTTTTTAGCTATTTGTTTATCTAGTTCTTTTTCCATATCTGCAACCTGATTTGCTGAACCTCTAATTTCAATTGTTGGATCTAATAATCCAGTGGGACGGATAATTTGTTGAACAACAAGACCATGAGATTGTTCGATTTCTCAGTCATTTGGAGTAGCACTAACATAAATAGCATTTTTAATCTTTAACTGAAATTCATCAAAGTTTAATGGTCTGTTATCTAATGCACTTGGCAAACGGAAACCATATTCCACCAATGTATTTTTACGACTACGGTCTGTGTTGTACATACCTCTAATTTGTGGCAGTGTCATATGTGACTCATCAATAATCAACAATCAATCTTTGTCTTTATAAAAATCAAAAATGGTATATGGAGTTTCACCAGCTTGACGTAGTTCAAGGTGACATGAGTAATTTTCAATGCCGTTACAATACCCCAACTCTCTAATAGCTTCCATATCATGTCTAGTTCTTTCTTCAATTCTTTGAGCTTCTAAAAGTTTATGTTCGTTTTTAAAATGAATAATACGGTTTTGTAATTCAGTAGTAATCCGTGATAATGCTTCTTCCATACGAGTCTTATTCATTACATATTCATTGGCTGGTACAACCACAAAAGCATCTCAATATCGCTCTAATTTGCCACTCAAAGGATCAACCACACCAATGCTTTCAATTTCGTCGTCAATGAAGCTAATTCGGATTTTAAATTTATCACTATAACCTGGAACAATCTCTAAAATATCACCACGTAAACGAAATGTACCAGTTGCTGACTCGACATCGTTTCGTTTATATTGTAACCTTACCAAATCATAGCATAATTGTTTGACATTAAACTTATGTCCTTTTTTTAAAACGATCCTAAGTTCTGCAAAATCGTTTGGTGAAACTGAGGCATAAATTGCTGCTACTGACGCAACTATGATTACATCATCATATGAAGAAATAGAATTAATTGTTGATAAACGTAGCATTTCGATTTCTTGATTTGATTTAGAATTTTTTTCAATATAGGTATCAGTACTTGGTTTATAAGCCTCTGGTTGAAAAAAATCAAAATATGAAATAAAGTATTCAACATGGTTGTGGGGAAACAATTCTTTAAACTCACTATATAATTGCCCAGCTAATGTTTTATTATGAACCATAATAATGGCGCAGCGATTAGTATTAGCAATTACATTGGCTATAGTGAATGTTTTTCCTGTACCAGTTGCGCCCAATAACACTTGTTGCTTGACACCATTGTTGACATTTTTAGTTAGTTCACGGATTGAAGCTTCTTGATCGCCCTTTGGTGTATACTTAGAACATAATTTAAACATAGTAATTTAATTATAACTTATGTGATTGGTTCATCAAAAGTCTATGATTTGAATATCCAAAATCGACGAATTGTGAGTTAACTAAAGCGATTCTAACATTGTATAACTCTTGCCATATAGTTATGAGAATTACGAGATTCGAGGTACTTGTTGCCAAGCAAATTTGCGAGATGTGCCAAAAATGTCCAATTCTTTTCAAAATTTTTAATTATTAATATATAATATTAATATGATGTCACTAAGCAAATTTAGAACAAAAATTATTAAACATTTACTGATATTACTCCAAATCACATTTAAAATATTTAGCAAACTTGATGACTTTGTGAATGTTATTATTTATTGCACTATTCAATTTAGTTATCAATTGATTATTAATACAACTATCGAAATCACTAAAAAACTGCAAGTGAAATTTTTAGAAAATCGCTTCGCAAGATATAATTGGCAATATAATCGCATATTTTGTTCTCATGGCTGAACTTATCTATATAATGATAAATATTATTTATGTTAACAAATTTGCCTAAAAAAAATAAGCGAAAAAACTGACGTTTACTAATATTTTTTTCACAGCAAGTGTTATGTTTGGTTGCTATCACTGTATTGTCGTTTTTTATAACTATTAGTTGAGATGTAATCATTGCTTTTTGTATATGCATAATATCGGGGGTGATATTGATATTAATGGATAAGGAAAAAATATTAGTTGATAGGGGGACTTATTATTTGTTTGCATATTGTTATTGATGCCTTACTATTCTTTCGATGGTAACATACACATGCCAAATGAATAGCAATTCTGAAACATACTTAGGGGTTGATGATGATGACACAAAGTACATGACAAATGTAATTAGTTGAGGGGTTATATTTATTACAACATTTATAACATTTGTTTTAACATATTATAAAACTAACAAGGAGCAGGTGTATGTGACACACACAGAGTTAGATATTCAAACTAAAGTACATAACATGTCTCTGCTTATTTCTCAACAAGTGCTATCACTAACGGCAATCATTGTATTATCAATACTTGTAACTGTTAATTGAATAATCATAGTAGTTTTTAGTATATGTTTAATATCGGGGGTGATATTGATATTGGTTGATAGGGGAAAAATATCAGTTGGTGATAAAACTTATTATTGGTTTGAATACTGTTACATTTGTCTTTGTTTTCTATCCTTAGCAGTGTTAATATGACAAACAATTAATGATATTACCGCACGTTGAGGTGAGGCAACAACATACGCCGATTCGGAAAAGTTAACAATATCTATTATTATCAGCGGTTTGTTTGTCATAATAGACATAACGATACTGATATATATTATGATAAGATTGAAACCTAAGGAAAGTAGGGGGTTTATACTTGATCCAAGTCAAACCTCAGAGGAATCTTCATAGATATTTGGATAAATCACAATAACTTATGCAAAAAAAATCGTCTAAAAAAAATAAGCGAAAAAACTGACGTTTACTAATATTTTTTTCACAGCAAGTGTTATGTTTGGTTGCTATCACTGTATTGTCGTTTTTTATAACTATTGATTGAAGCATTATCATAGCTTTTTGTGTATGCATAATATTGGGGGTGATATTGGTATTAATAGATAAGGAAAAAATATTAGTTGATAAAGGGG
>JAITWZ010000045.1 GCA_031284985.1 Mycoplasmataceae bacterium | reverse complement strand
CTAGAGAATATGGTTTGCCGCTTGTTGTTAACGTTAAAAATGCTACCAATATCATTAAAACTGGTGATACTATCCATCTTAATGCCACTAGTGGTTTAATTGATATTATTAAAAATAATTAAAATTACGAGAATTTCTTTTCAGTATTTAATAAAGCAACTTCAAATTCATCTTTAGCGTTCTTTAATTCTAGAGCACGTTTATGTTCAGCAGCAGCCTTAGTTTCTTCAGCAATATTATTAATCTTATAAACTGCTTCATCGAATTGTTTCTTTGCTTCCACTAATTCTTCAGTTTTTAAAGCATTTAACTCAGCAATTTTTTTAGCTGTGGTAGAAATACTTTTTTGTGTTTCTGCATATGTATCAGCTGGGCTATATGAAAAAGATGGAGTTTGAACAAAACTAGTTTTTCCACTAGGAGCAGCAGCACTAGGAGCAGGTGGTGGAGGAGAAACTCTATTAGGCTGTTGTTGTGGTTGTTGGTAGTGAGGTTGAGTATTTACATGATGAGCAAGAGGTGGAGGAACTGGATCAATTGGAGTTTCATCTAAATCATCATCGTCATCAATAAGCGGCGATACATCTTTAGCAAACACATCACGAGCTGGAGGAGGTGGTGGAATATCATCAAAATCATTCTCTAAATCTTGCATGTCTTCAGAAACGTTCTGTTTGTTAATTTGCGAAGCCTCAGGAGTAGGAGTAACTTCGTCATCAAAATCATCACTCGCTGGAGGTACTTGTTGATTATTATCTTTATTATTATCAAATTCAGCCATATATCCTCCTAACTATACTTATTTTCGATCTGTTCACGAATCTTTTCATAAGTATCACGAGCATTACGTAAATCCATTATTTGCTTTTTGTCAGCTGTAGCAATAATTTTATCAATTGCAGTGTTAATTTGGAATATACGGTCTCAGTATTGTTTTTTAAGTTGAGTAATAGTTAATTCACGTTCAACGGTTAAATCATTAATCTTTTTATTGGCATATGCTATACTAGTATTTTTGTCAACCATATTCTATATGTATATTATATAACATATCACATATTAAATAACTTACTAACCCAAAAACCTAAATTATAAACCCTAGACTTTGAACGAAAATTATGTTTATTTTGCTCTTTTCCGTAGGAAAAAACCAATTTTTAGCCTAAATATGGAGGATTGTGTTCCCGACCCTACTTTCACCCTACATCAAGGGTTGTACAGCCATAAAATAGCATCATATAATAGTAATAATATAAGGAGCGTTTCAACCAAATTATGTAACAGGTTGACACATCAATCATTACTTGGTGGTGTAACTGCTTCTGTCTTGGTTGGAAATAACCAAAATTTAATGTTACAGGTTTAACTAATATTAATGGTAATTAGTGTGCCTTTCCAAAGCTATTTACGATATTTTTTATTTCCTTCCAAAATAGTGTCATAAACCCCTCAAATCCGAACATCATTTAAACATTGCTCTATTTGAGAGACAATATCTTCTCATTCCATGAAATTTCTTTTATCTAATTTTTTCTGAATTCTCTCTTCAAATACTCTTCGTGCAGTTTTGTTGTTAATCAGACCTAAAATACAGTTTTTAAGGTCATGGTATGATTTTGCTAGTCTTCGTTTCTTAAAAACATATCTTTCAACCCTTCGGCGGATATATTTATCTAGTTGAATATCCTCTCTTAAAAATTTATAGTGCTGGGCTAATTTTAAAATGAAAAGTGTACATGTTTCATCCGGTGTGTGTAGTTTATATATTTTAAATAGAGCCTTTATTAATCTTTCGGGTTCTCCTAACAAACCAACATTATACCCAACCCCATCTCTATTAAGACTTTGGAACGGTCTTTTATTGAGATTTATACCATCTTTATATTTTTTCGATATCGTAATTTTACCAATTATTCCAGATTCACAAGTTGATTTTTCTTCCACTTTGTATTCATAACCGTTAGTGACACCTTTTAAACAATTATTTTTTGCTTTATTTGCAGCCTCGGAAATTAACATTACGTTCTCTAAATCTTCATCCGTTCCACCCAATGAAATTGGGTATATGTGTTCAAGTGATGAATTATCAAAAGTTATCGGATAACCGAATGGGTCAGTCGTTGCTGCTAGACTTCCGTATTGTGCTATGTAAATTTTCTTTAGATCACTTGTGCGATAATCTTTTTTACACTTACGTACTAATAATACTCTCATCTTAGTTACCTTTCTCCTGTTCATTTAGTTCTTTATTTAATTTTAAATATAAATCATACATTGTTGTTACTTTAGTTAATCTATTTTGTAATTCATCTAGAGAAAATTTGTTCATATCGTGTTGCTCATGTCCAATCAAATCATTTGCTAATTTTGAAAATGTTTTTGTATCGGTTCTATTACCTAAACTTTTTACTCGCTGTCTGATTCCAGAGGCTGTTATTTGTCCGATCATATTAATAATCTCACCTTGTAATTTTGATTTATTATTCACATAGTCATTAACCTCTACCAAATCATCTGGAGTTAAAAGTTTATTATTGGTTTTGTGTACTCTTGATTTTTCGTCTAGAGAATATAGAAAACTTGTTGTTTGGGAATATAAGGTTGCAAGTTCTTCATTAGAAATAGCACATTTTTTAAATTGGTTAAGAGCATTTAAACCCCAAACATTTTTAACTCCATTTTTATAATCCTTCCAACCAACCATTGCTAATTCAGGTGATTCTTTAACAGCGAGAATATCATTTATAATAGTGTCTTTACCTTTATAATCTGGCATACATTCCAATATTTTTATTAATGTGTATGTTTTAAATTCCTGGAATAACTTGTTGTTTACAAATATCTCCATAGCCTTTTCACAATATTTACGATTAGCTGGTGTATAATTTATAAATTCTTCTTTATAAAAATATAGGCCGAAAAAAGTTCCCACCACCACGTGTTTAATATTATCGTTTTGTACTAGGTAACAGTCACCATCAACGAACTTATTTCTTGCTCTTACAATTGTTTGGGCGAATTGTTGGTTTAAAAGCTTTCAGTTATCACCTTCAATTTTATCATGAATAGTTCCTGGATAATTTTCTATATCTACCAAATCGTTAATCATGTATTCTTCTAATGCTTCTTGGGTAATATCAACAAAATCATTACCAATAAAAATTTTTGCGTCACGATCATTGAAGTTAATTCGATAAACATCTGGTTCATTGATTTCTTTACTTTTCTCAACATTTGAAGAAACATATTCACCCCTAATAAATTTCTTATGAACTTCCTCATTACCTACTAAATCTCCTTCATAGTTTTTACCACCTGCAGTACAGCAATTAAGTGCCGGATAATACTTAATGTTAATTACTTCCTTTTTTGTTATTGGTAATGCTGAAGTATCAATAATTTTCTTAAGTTCATCAGCACTTCTCACCTGCATTTTACGCAACATTATTTCGAAGTGATTATTCAAAGAGCCTCCATCAGTTAGTTGCTCTATAAAGTCTATTCTGTTTTGTGCATCTTTTTCATTTGAAATTAAGCTTGCAATTAAAAATTCATCAAATGATGCTTTTTCAAATGTATAGTAGGTAATTATTAATTTATTTTCTTCCCTAGGCAAGTTCAATTTTATTTGTGTCTGTATTTTCATATTTTAGCTCCTTTCCGTTTTCGTATATTATTCTCTGTCCGTTCTTTCTTATTTTTTCTAATATTTCTCCAAGAAATCTCCGTTTTTCCCCATTATAATTCATTTCTATTTTTGATAGGACTGTTGAATTCCCAAAAATAAACAATTTATCTTTAGCTCGTGATAGAGAAACATTTATTCTTCTAAAATCACTTAGAAAGCTTCTCTTAGTCGCATCAGCAACAACAGTATTAAGAATAACGATGTCACTTTGTTTACCTTGGAAAGCATCCACAGTATCAATATCAAATGACTTAAATAGTATCTTGAACTCATTAATTAAGGCAATATTCTTTTTCTGAAAGTTCCTAATTTGCGCAGAATATGGGAAAATACAAGCGATGGATGTTTCTTTAGGATTTATTATGCTTTTTTTGATTTCTTTCAAAATTATATTGGTAGCATTTAATTCTTCAACATTGTATCTTGATGTACCATCAATTGTTTCTTTTCCATTTCTAACATCAATCATAAATATGTTTTTATCATTGTATATCTTGTCATTAAATTTAACGTGAACTCCTCCAACACATTCTTCACGTTTATTTATTAATTTCCCTTCATAGAAAACATTGTATGCATCTAGAATTGTTTTAACAGATCGATAATTTTCTCGCAATTCAATTAGACGGTTTGATTGTCTAGCTTTGTTTATTGTCTTGGCAAAAATTGATTGAACATACATTTCTGCTAATTTATCAAATTTCTCTTCATCATAACATGTAAGACCTTCAACATCTTCCTTTGTAAATTCAAACATTGGTGGAAGCTGAAAATCATCGCCAACTAAGATGATATGCTCTGCGAAAGGTAAATATCGCATAATTTCTGGCATTGGAACTTTCGAAACTTCATCAATGATTAGTCATTTATAATCTTTCAATAATTCTTCACCTTTTTTACCTCCAGTAGCACTAGTAGTTGTAGTTGCGCCTATAACTGAATATGTAGACAGTGGGTTATTTTCTGAATATTTTAAAATTTGCTGTCCAGTGAATTTTTTAATATCATTTAATATTTTAGCGCTAAGATTTTTGTCTTCTGAATACTTAATATGAGAAGGTAATTTGGTCGCTCATAAATCATATAATGTTGCATCAATCTCTTCAGTACCATATCTATTTTTTATATTAGTTATTCGGTAAGGAATGATACAATCTCTGCACTCAACTATTTGATCTAAACAATTGTCAATAGCAACATGGGTTTGAGAGGTAACAATTACTTTTTCTTTAAGCTCTTTAACTATATATTTTATTATGGAACTAATCACGTGTGTTTTACCTGTCCCTGGAGGACCTTTTATAAGTGTAACAGGTGAACAATCTATTGCTTTTAGAAACGCTTGTTGCTGTTGTATATTTAACCCCTCCAAATATTTAAAAATGTTTTTTGGTAATTTGTTTGAAGAATTATCAGGTATTGGACTATCACCAATAAGGTATTCTATTAGCTCTGTAGCTCTTCCAGTTGAACCTTGACTAATTAATTTTAAGCTATTGTTAATTGCCTCTACTTTTATTCTTTGACCCATATCATATAAATTTAGATATGTAGTGAACATAGGATCTAAGTGTTTCTTTGATTGTAATGAAACAACTATTTCTTTTTCACCACGCTTCTTGATATTGATAAGAACAACTTCAGTCAACGCTCTACAATTCTTATCATCAACTTTTTCAAATTGACTAACAAAAATTGATTCTTTCATTTTTTTAATTTTTTGAATAATTTTATCACCATCTGCGATCACAACGTCTGATACTTCAAATGTCTCATATTTCTCATTATTTTCTAGATAATCTCAATCATTATCGTTTATTTTATATCCTTGTATTATTCCATCAGCGTTTAAACATTCTTGGAAATTTTTATCAATTTTTTTAGTGTTAAATATCTTTGAATCTACTGGAATATAGTGATATGGTTTAGAAATACTAATAATTTTATATGAGGCTGTATTGTTTATTTCGTTTGATATTTCCATGTAATATTGGAATAAATCAACATAGTCATCAAACTGGCTTATATTGTATAAGAAATCACTTTCACCAAGTAATTTTTCAATATTTTGAACAGTCTGCTGATTGCTATCTCCACTATATTCAGCAATTGTTAATGTACATGGCACACCACGGACTTTTTCGAAATTTAATCGGCTATCATATCTAGCGTTTTTAACATAAAACTCTCCACAAAACTCTCCTTTATATCTACAACCTATATTTCCTTTATAAACGATACATCCACCTTTTTTAACATTACATGTTACTGTAATGTTGTTTAAACCAATAATTATATCTTTATTAAACTTATCATTATTTATTGAAATTTGATTCGTTGAGATTTTTACCTCGTGTTCATAACCTTCGTCAATTGCGTTTACATATTCATTTGGTTTACAAAAAGATGAAACTGATTTTTTTAAATTGAAATTGATTTTATTCGAGTACGTATTATACATAGTTATTTTTTACACTTTTTAGGTGGGTAAC
>JAITWZ010000006.1 GCA_031284985.1 Mycoplasmataceae bacterium | reverse complement strand
CATTATTAACAAGTTCATTCCCGAGGTTAAGAGCAGACTCGCCAGCTAAATACCTTTTTACATACGATAAACGCATCTCTGGGGTTAGTTTTACCAAGTGTGTCGGTTGTGCTCTCGTTACTTCTTTTTTTATAGCCATGGTGTTGGGTTTTTACAAACTCTCCACTTTTGAGGGCCTAGTCTAAATTGTTAAGATGCACCCAATCGATACTATTACTTACAAATTTTATAATTAAGGTGTGGGTAAAACTAAATATAAAGATAGTCAGGGTAAAAACCTATATGAACAAGACGGCAACAACATGAGTTCTAAAAAGTATCATCGTGAGATGCTTCGATGAACAAAGTTTAAAAGAGTCATAATTGATAACCAAATTTTGAACTATAGCACTTATCATTTTGTTAACGGCAACATTGAACATTATATTATTATGAAAGATGGCCATAGTCTTGAAGAAGGTGCAAGTCTGTTCGCTGCATGTGTTGCTAAGAAGAAAAGTAATGAATTTGTTACGCTTTTACTGGAGTCAGAGTTAAAAGGTGAGAATTTAGGTTATAAATCAGTATGGGTTTTCCCAGATGTGATGTTAATTAACACACATAAATAAATGAAACCATTTCCGATTTGCGAATTTAAAAAAAGAATTGGTCAGTACAATTTTGTGAAAAAATTAAAAAACCCTTCAAAAAAACAATCATTAAATTTGTAGAAAATGACGACTATATGAAAAAAAGTTTTAATTATTCTGATGTTATTGTAGGATATTACAAACTTCCAGTAGAACTTTTCTATAAAAGTTTTTCATACGAAACTTGTGCCAAAGAAGGAGAAGAAGACGAAGACAAATTGTACTTTGATGATATTTATATTTTGTGTACAAAAAAGAATAAAAATTCCACAGATATAACTTGACGACATTATTGGGGTAAAAGACTCAGTTATTGTGATAGTTATAGTGATGTACTATTTGATTATTTATTTGGAGTTTCTGATTTCATGCCAATGTTTACAAACTTGCCTAATAATGGTTTAAAAAGTGAAAAATAAATTTATACATTTTACCATCAGTGTTTTTAAGTCCAGTTTCTTAAACCTGACTTAAGTTTAAATAAATATAGCTGACTGAATAAACTATCTATAAAATACCTACCTTACACTATGTAACTATTACAATAAAATCAACGAAAAACCTAAGGTTACCGTGTGGTATAATATTTATAAGTAATGAAGAATCGAAAATATATACCAGAAGATATTGAAAGTTACAATAAATTAAAAGTCAAACCGCTACTATTTGTCCGTGGGCTTACAAAGAAGTATAAGGGCAGAAGATTCCCGGCAATAACCAAATTAGATTTTGATGTTTACCCCGGTGAATTTCATGCATTTATTGGTGCCAATGGTGCTGGAAAGACAACGACTTTTAAATCATTAATTGGAGCATATAACAATTGGGATGGTACAATATTAATTAACGGCAAAAATAACAACACTGAGGATGCTAAGAGAAAATTAGGGTATATCCCTGAAAATGCCCGTTTCCCAAGTAAATTTACGACTTTAGAATATTTGATAGCAATGACGCGTTTATCAGGGAGAACAAAGGAAGAGTCCATCACAATTGCTACCAGTAAATTAAAGGAATTAAAATTATGAGAATTACGTAATAAATCGCCCAATACTTTTTCATCTGGGCAAAAGAAAAAGGTGTTATTAGCCCAAGCCCTAATCCATGATCCAGACGTTATTCTCATGGATGAACCAGTTGCTAATCTTGACCCAACTGCAAGAGCTGAATTTTATGAAACATTATTAAAATTAAAGAAACAAGGAAAAGCGTTATTTCTATCTTCCCATGTATTAGCAGAATTGGATAAATATTTTGATTCAATCACTATCTTAGATGGTGGTAAGGTAATATATACTGGTAAACGAGATACTATTATCAAAGAATTCATGAATGATCAATACACCCTTAAATTCAGTGCTCAGCAAAAATTAATAAAATATTTAAATGATAAAAAAATTAAATTTACTGAAGATTCCAATAAGGGACTTGTGGCATCTTTCAAAAAAACAACTGATATCACTGACTTAATTAGCAAACTGGCAGCCCAACATGTATACCCTGAATACATAAGCAAATCAACGCCTGATCTTGATAGAATTTATGCTTCAAAAATCATTAAGGGTTCAGTAGATCAAATTGAACAAAAGGAGAACAAAAACTAATGTGAGCATACGCAGTGTACATCCAAAAACAACTGCTTAAGGGAGCTGCAGTGTGAATTATTGCTGGTATTTTTTGGGGTTTACTTTTTCTCATGGCTGGTATTGTTCCATTGCTTTTAAAAGTACCGGTATCATTTTTTTGAGGTTATACATCGCCCTTAAATATAACTGGAAATTTTGCAGTATTGATTACAATCTTTGCAGCCATCACAGCGGTAATTATTTTTCGTGAGCCAATTGAAGATGGTACTGAATTAATCATCATCACCAAACCGATTGCACGTTGAAAATTAATTTTTGTTAAATTTGCTTGTTTCTTTGTACAAATGATGATTATGTCGTTAATTGGTGCACTTATATTATTATTCTTTTTATTAGTATTTGGTAATTATGACCCCGTTACTAATCCTCGTGGTTTTCCTATTAATGAAGTTGGTGGATGTGTTATGAGTTATATTTTGGGTACATTCATTACCATCATGATCTTTGGTTCATTAGCTATTATTCTATCAATGCGTTTTGGAAAAGTAGGAACTGTTATTATTTCAATTGTTATCTCTTTTGGAATTAGTATAATGAGTGCAATTGTTGGTAGCATATTTGGAGACTTATTACTCTCTCCAAAAGTTAAATGAAGCAGCACTAATAATGGTCACGAACTAACGAGTGAAAAAATTTATGATATCAATGGTAAGGAATACACTTATGTTTATGATGGTATGAGTTTTACTGATTCGAGATATAGTCAAGAAGAGCTATTGGAAAAAATCAAAACAGCTAATAATGAATCAGGTTTAGCCTTCATTAATGTTATTAATGTTGGGTCACAATTAACAGATCTATATTCACTATACAACTATGGTCAACCAAAAATGATTAACTTATTTGGTTATGGCATTTGATCTGATTCAAAATTACTATACACGCCTACTAATAAAGGCTATGCGCACCTCAAATTTTTAGCTATTCCATTTTCTGCAGAAAAAAATGAATGATCACTTTATACATATTACCCTAACAATGACAAAGAAAATGGCCTTAGTGTTCTTACACGCAGAGATGGGATAGATGAGGGTGTGACATATAGTTTCTCTGTCAAAGAATTACTAAAGCGTTATACTCCTGATGTCAAACAGTTCGTGTCTAAAATAGCACCACTTTTTGAAGCTAGTGACAACATTGCTGATGTTCTTACTGAAATATTAGTAACAGATTATGCCACTACTTATCGAGCAGATATTGTTAAAAATTATGGGGATTCCATTAAAAGATATGGACGACTTGGTGGTAATGTACTAGTTTTAAATATGTTATTCCATTTATATAACTATTATTTAGAACAATATGCGAATTTTTTAGGAGATGCTTCTAACATCATCAGCGATGCGCTTTTGACACAGTACTACGTTAGTTCAGCTGAGTTTAAAAAAATTGTTGATGTGTCCATGCAAATAACATCTTACTTACATGATAAAACTGCCATGGCTTTTGCTGGTGAGGTTAATGATGATGGGTATAGTATTTATCAAGGATGAATCTCACAGTATTCAAATCATTATGGATGAAGTGAAACTAATGCGGCAATGTCATATGGTAGTGAACAAGGTCTTTATGAGGTTAAGCTTGATAATTTGAATAATTCTGTACAATATACAGCTAGACCATATCTCCACCCCGCGCTAATTAGTGTATCATGAATATTAATTTCTTCGGGATTAATAGCACTAACTGTGTGGATATATCAAAAACGAGATTTTAAATAATAAATGGTATTAATTGCAACCTATGCTTAGTAGTTGGTGTCATGTGTTTATAATAAAGGTATCATGTCTAAACCTGTAAGAACTCGCTATGCTCCTAGTCCAACCGGCTTTTTCCACATTGGTGGAGCACGTGGAGTGGTATTGAATTATTTGTTTGCCAAACATTACAATGGTGAATTTGTTGTGCGTATGGAAGATACTGATTTAACTCGTAATATACCAGGTGGAATTGACTCACAACTTGATGGTATGGAATGATTACAGATAATCCCTGATGAATCACCACGTAAACCTGGAAAATTTGGTCCATATATTCAATCACAAAAATTTGATCGCTTTGCTAAAATGGGACAAGAATTAATCGCCCAAGGCAAAGCTTACTATTGCTTTTGTACTGAAGAAGAAATTGAAAATTCTCGTAAAAATGCTTTAGCTAAAGGTGTTGTACCAAAATACAATAGACATTGTCTTAAATTAACTAGTGAAGAGATTCAGGCAAAATTAGCAAGTGGCACACCACATGCTATAAGATTAAAGATGCCAAACACTGGGATGATTGAATGAAAAGATATGGTGCGAGGCAATATGAGTGTCCCTGCTGATAACTTAACAGATCCAGTCATTGTAAAATCCAATGGTGTACCCACTTATAACTTTGCTGTAGTTATCGATGACCATGAAATGCAAATTAGCCATATTTTAAGGGGTGAAGAGCATTTATATAATACAGCGACACAAATATGCATCATGCGCGCTTTAGGATATGATGACAAAGAAGTTATCTATGGACATCTATCATTAGTAGTTAATGAAACAGGAAAAAAGTTATCTAAGCGTGACGCTTCATTAAAGCAGTTCATTAGCGATTACCAACAAATGGGTTACCTACCAGCAGCTGTTGTTAATTTTTTAGCTTTATTAGGTTGAAGTCCGAAACAGAATGTTGAAATTTTAAGTATACAAGAATTAATTGAACAATTTGATAGTGCCCGAATTTCAAAAGCGCCATCTTTTTTTGATGTTAAAAAATTAAATTGAATTAGCAGCCAATACTTCAAGAAAATGGAGCAAAATGAGTATCTACAATTTGTTAAAAAATTCATCGCTATTGACATTACACAACTAGGTAGTAAATATGATGAAGCACTTTTAATTTTTAAAAATCAAATTAGTTATGCTACAGAATTAAATAAATTAATCACTGATTTATTTTTTGTATATGATAAAACTGTTATTACAACTTTACTACCACAGTTTCCAGAATTTAAAAACAATATAAACTGTCTAGCTACTGTTTTGTCGCAATTTGAAACCATTACTATTGACAACGGTAATGAAATTGTTAATAAGGTGAAAGAATTATCAAAATTAAGTGGGAAGGATTTATTCATGCCTATACGTCTGATTGCTGTTGCAAAAGAGCATGGACCAGAAATGAACAAAATACTATCAGTGGTTGGTAAACAGAAACTTTTAGAATTAATTAAAGCATTTAATATTTAATTGTGATAAATAATAATTCTACAAAAAAACCAAGATATGTACGAAAATATGATTTCTTCCAATATTTTAACCGTGAAAAATGTCAGTGATTTATTCCTGAACAAAAGATTAAAGACGATATCGCAAATGAAATCAGCAACAGTGCACATATGAATGATGAAGACGAGAATGATGATGCTAGTTATAGTGAGGATGACCCTTATGAATATAGCGCAGATGTAGTTGATCTTTACCACACTGATATTGAAGAAAAAAAAGATGCACATATTGATGACCAAAATTTAAATGACCCAAAAATTATTGAGGGAATGATTATTGATAAAAAAGCAAAGATGTTTATTTCATCCCTATATGACAACTTCATTGTTGTAGATTTTGAGGATGAGAACAATGACTATTTATCCAATGAACAAGCAGCTATTGAAACAATTAACATCTTAAAAGATAAAGAACAAATTATACTGTTTCAACCAACATTTATTTATGCTAATAAAGCAATTGCTAAACCAGATGCCCTTATTAAGGATGGAAATCAATATACTTTAATAGAGGTTAAAAGTTCAAGTCGTGTAAAACATATTCATCTTCTGGATATAATATATCAATATAACATTGTTAATAAAATTTTGCAACATGAACTAAATAGCACGATCAGTAATTGTGCCATGTGTTTATCAAAATACTGTCAATGTAACAAATTTGATATTAAGTTTATTTTAACTGAGTATGCGGATGGTTTCAAAGTCAAAACCCCTAAAGAAGATAAGAAGGATATGACATATTTTCCACAAGGTTTTACTGAAACATATATTAAAAATAAATCTGATGAAAAAACCTTAAATGACGGGAAGCATCTAACATACATGGAGTTATTCAATCGCTATAAAGATGGTACATTCATTAATGTTACTCCTGCACGAGCTGATAAATTTGAAGATTTTGTTAACCACACAACTGATGTATACAACACAGAAAATTTTTTTGAAATAATTAATGAACTCTACCAATACACACCAGCAGCTACATATGATTTATTACCATCAGCACATTATAGTTCTTGGTGAAAAAGTGTGGGATTTTTTCCTGAAATTAAGAAATACTGAGCATGTCATAATGATAAATTCTTTCATTACACTTACTCTGGCAAGCTAATTAATTACAAACAATGTCTAACATATAGCGCTAATCAAGCATGTACACAACCTGCTAGTTTCTTAGCGTTTGTGTATCATGAGAAAATTAAAAAATTAGGTAATAAACAAAATGTCAAACCATCAGCCTTCATTAAATACTATGAAAATTTCACCTTCGATTTCCCATGGAAAATAACTGATAACACAAAAAAGAAATTCAACTCACTTTCTACTAAAAAAGTATATTTTGACTTTGAGTCATTAAATTTGGCTACCAGGATTATTGAAAATGGTTTTCCTTTCATGCAAGTGGTTAATCAAGTATCAATTATCTTTGATAATGGTGATGGTATATATCGTAAAAAAGATGGCGCAGTTGGATGTGATAATTTAATCTTTGACCCTCTAGCAATTGATCTTGATGTTTATAAAAAAATCATTGATGCAATTTTACCAACAAATAATAGTCAGGAGTATACATACATCGTGTATAACAAAAGTTTTGAATGTACAAGACTAAAAGAAATGGCAACATTCATTAATGAACCCTCATATGTAGAAAAAGTTAACTTAATCAATGGTAATATCTTTGATTTAGCTGATTTTTTTACAGTTACAGATGATGCTGCAATCGTTGTACCAGAATTAAAAGGGTTTTATTCTATCAAGAAAGTATTACCACTAGTGCAAAAATACTATAATGATGGTTATTTAGCATCAGGGAGTGTTGATTATAAAAGTGCCCTTAATGTACATAATGGTGGTGAAGCTCAAGAACATGCCACAAAACGGTTCTTTCAATTGTACACTGACCAACAGTGACACCAAATAAGTATTGATCTAGCTAAGTACTGTGAGAATGATGTGCGCGCAATGATTGCTGTTGAGTTGTTTGTCAAACATATAATCCAACTACACGATAAAGTAACTAATTAAAGAGCAAGTTGAGCGTAAAGTGATTCATATAACTCAAGGAGTGGGTTGTATTGTTCAACTAAAATAGTTTTAACTTCTGTTTTAAGAGTAGCAAGTTGCGCATTTAAATTAGCAAATTCACCATTAATAAAAGCCTCTAAATTTTCATTAGCTGTTGCTAAATTAAATTCAGCATTCTCAAAATTGGTGTTTGCTGTTGAAAGAGCATTACCAGCACTTGTCAAATTAGTTTTAGCTGTTTTTAGAGCATCTGTAGCATTTTTATAATTTGTGTTTGCTGTTGTAAGATTAGCATTAGCTTTATCAAAAGCTGATTTAGCAACAATAAATCCAGGGTTTAATTGAGCAAGTACGGTTTCAGCATCAGTTTTTTGGATTTGAGCGACTCTTTTATCTGCTTTATAAGAACCATTTATTAAAGAATTGTAGTAAGCAATAAGGCTTTGAAATTCTGCAAGTAAGGCCACACGGATTGGATTCTTAACATCATCACGTTCAGCAGATATAGTATCAATCCTTTGTTTACATGCATTAATTGTCACTTGATTTGCTGCAATTTGTTGATTTCATTCTTGTATGCGAGCACTTATATAAGTTAAAATTACTTGTTTGTTAGTTGATTTAGCTGATACGCTTCAATCACGTGAAGTGTGACGCAAAGCTTCTGTTGTTTCATAAATTGAGAAAAATAAGCAATCTGTTTCAGCATCTCTAATTAAATCTTGAAGAAATGGAGTACCACTGCCAAAATATTCCATAGCTGGAAAACCTGGTTTAGAATAATAGTCAGAGAAGAACTGATAGAAATTAATGTCACTATTTTTTGCCTCAATGAATTCGTTATAATTTTTAACTAAAATTTTAAAATCGTTAGATGCGTTAGTAGGAATAGAGCTAGCTGGCAATGTAACACCTTCACCCAATTGTTGTATAAGACGTCGATTATTATCAATAGCTATGTTAGCGTCAGCAATTTTTTGATCAATTCTAGCTATATCGTCATTAGCACCATTCAACTTGATAGTTTGAATATTAACAGCAAGATTAACTGGTTGGAAAGTGTCATCAGCATTTTTCTGATCAATTACTGCTAAATTTTTTGCTGTTGTGGTTGATGTTACTAAAGCATCAGCATCATCTTTTGCAGTAGTAGCATCACTTAGTATACGACTTGCGTTATTTTTAGCATTTAAAGCAGTTTCAAAGTTAATTAAAGCATTATTTTGTGTAGTAGTTAAAACATTTAAAACTGGAACTAGATTTTGAGCTAAGTATGATTCAATTGCGGCAATTTCAGCCTTTTTCCCATCAATTACATTTTGCAATTCTTCTAGCTGAGCTTCATAATCAATAAGAGTGGCATATGGAGTATCAACATGAGTTGGAGCTTCAGAGTAAAGTGATGTGTTGCTTTTGTTAGTAGAAGTGACAGTCACACCAATAGCAGCAGCAATAGCTACAAATGACATGATGCCAGCAAACAATGGAAGGGATTTTTTAATATAAAGATTTTTCATATATTCCTATATATATTATACTACTTATTGCTGACAAAATTGGAATTAGGAAATTATTTAAAACTACTTAATTTCACTGATGCGTTTAATGTCACAAAACCATTCGTCATTGTTAACATCTACCACAATATAAGTTCCACACTCTGGAGAAGGAAAGCGGGGTTTATCAGTCGAACCTGGATTAATCACTAACATAGTATTTTGCAAATAGATTTCTGGAACATGTGTATGACCACAAATCAGTATATCAGGCTTTTCTTGAGCGATAATTTGGTTACGATATGCAAAGATTTCTGGATATCCATCTTTTTCTAATGTCTTATAACCATGAGTTAACAAAATTTTCTTGTTTCCAATTTTAAAAACTTTAAAATCATTATAATAATTCTTTTTAAATTCTGCTTCGTCCTTTGCTACCACCCCTGAACCATTATTGCCTAATACATAATAATTAAATTGCTGATCAACAAAATCTTGGTCAATCATATGGTGCTGGCCATAGTCATCACGATCATTAAAATCGCCTGTATGAATAACTATATCAGCTTTTTCATAACTAATGATTTTTTTAATGATATTTATTTTGGCATGATTATCGCCTAAAATTAATATTTTTTTATTCACCGTCGCGGTATGAGCTGCCATTATTGATAACTGGTTGAGCATCTTTATTAGAAACTAATACTACAAGTAAATTACTAACTAACTGAGCACGTTCAAGATTACTTAATTTAACTGTACTTGATTTTTCTAATTTGTCAATTGCCATTTTAACCATACCAACTGCACCTTCAACAATTTTTCCACGAGCCTGAATAACAGCAGAAGCTTGTTGACGTTGTAGCATAACAGTAGCAATTTCAGGAGCATATGCAAGGTGGGCAATACGTGCTTCTAAAATTTCAACACCGGCAAGAATAACACGACTTTGTAAATCTTTTCGTAATTGGTCACACACTTCATTACTTGAGCCACGCAATGATTTTTCTACACCATCATTATCATTAACATCATCATAAGGATATTGACGAGCTACTTGTCTAATTGATGCATCTGTTTGAGTGGAAACATACTGAGCATAGTTCTCAACATTGAAAACAGCTTTTGCTGTATCAACAACTTTTCAAATTACAATAACTCCAATTTCAATTGGGTTTCCAATTTCATCATTAACTTTTTGAATTTGGTTGTTTAAAGTTATTGCCTTTAGTGATAATTTACTAGTGTAAGTACCATAAAATGGGTTAACATAATAAAAACCTGGGCGTGATAAAGTACCTACATACTTACCAAAAAACATTAAGATGTGAGCTTCATTAGGTTGTAATAATTTAAAACCACGACTAGAAAACGCAAGTACTACCGTTAAAATAATCATTGTAGCAACACCTGTAAAACCAAGCCCATAATTTCCTAATGGAAATAAAACAGCTAATGATAATATAAAAAATGCACCAGCTAGTAATCAAAGAGTCAATACTATAAATAATGCTCAGCCTCCACCAATTGCTGTAATTTTCTTCTCATTGATGTTTTTAACTAAATTACCATTGTTAGCCTCATCTTTAATGGTTTTTTTATCCATAACAACCTTAGGTTCTTCTACAGGTATATGTTTAGCTTTTGGCGATGAATTAGTAGATTTCATATAACTATATTATATAACAAACATTATTTTGTGGATAAATTCACGTTGAAATTGTAAATATTAGGGTAGAGAACTACTAATTTCAATGTGGGGACAAACCATCTTAAAATTCATTTGAGTGTTCATAAACGTCATTGTGGTACCTAATTATTAAGTAATGTTCGCAGTCTTAGAATATTTTTTCGTCGATCTGAATAACTAATAACTTTAGTATAGGGAATTTCATCTTCAACTGGTTCATAGGTATTAAACGTTAATTCATCATTTAATAAAAGGTAGTCTCTGATGGTGTTGTATTGCTGTAAAACATCTTCAGGAATATCTTTTTTTTGGAAAAAATATATGCTACTATCAGTTAATGATGTTTCAAGTGTTCAATTTGTTCTAAGAATCTCTGGCATTATATGTGATGTAGCTGCTTGATCTATACTTTCTATTACATTAATAAATTTATAGCAAAAGAAGGCGTCATAATAGTCTGTGTATTTTCAAAGTACAACTGAGCGATCAAAAAAAGTTTCTCATACTGCTTTTCATTCTCGAGAAAGTGAACAACTAATTTTATTCTCAATGTCTGTATCTTCAGATAAATATACATCAAAATATGTTGGTGAAGTTGATATTTCTATTGGAGTAGATCTATAAGCTCGTGGCTGATTCATACTGGCGTGAGCAGATGTCCCTAAATTAAAATAGTGAGTAGAAAACTTAAAATCTATCTCTTCACACTTTCAAGAATATTCATCAGCATGTGTATCAAAATACTCTCTGCCAGAATATGCATAACCACAGCAACTAGTTAAAATCACTAAGGGAATAACAGCCGAACAAAATGGTAAGATTTTTCAAAAATAATGTGTCTGAAATCGTCCCATAATTTATTTATATATTCCTTTCGTAAAACTGTTATTAAAGAGTTCATATCCTCCACCTGTACATCCTTTTTTTAAATTTCTAAATGAAATAGATAATGTAATATAAACTGCAGAAAAAACACCAATTGTTAACAAATATAGCCTCTTAAATAATAGTGAGTTGTCCATATAAATATTATATATAATTGGAAATTTTATGAGTCATTTTCTTTAGATGATATTGTAGTGGATTTATCGGTATATAGTCACTGTTAAAAGTATAGGAATGCCTGTCACCAGTTTTATACTAGAGGATGTTTACAATGATACTTATATTCTTCCTCGGCAGGATGTTTCTCTTTTATTTTCATTAATTTTGCTTTATCCCAAGTTAAAATTTCCAACACTGCGCAAATAAAATTTATGTCTGCAATAAACATTTTTTCTTTTCCGGTGCAGGAATAATAAGATGCTTCAATCCCATACGAACGTATTATACCAGGCTTACACTTTTTCATCCGTAAAACAGACCATATAATTAAACAGATCGTAATAATAATAATGGGAGCGGTAATAAGAAAACTAACTACTTCAAAATAGCGAAGCTCAAACATACTTTGTATACAAGCTATGCTCAGGATTAAAAAAATAACTAATATAACTTGAATGCCGAGGCAATAGGCTAAATTCATAGTCATCTTATTTAATTTTGAAATTGTGGTGTGATCTTCAGTATGCTCTTTTAATTGATATTTATCAACAATAAACATACCGTCTCGTGAAAATAAAAAATTTATTATTGATCAATAAGTTTTGCAACCAGAAAGATCATAAAATCAAGGTATCAAGTACTTATCAAGAAAATAGCCACCAGGGTCAAGATATATCATAAACATATTTATGCGCTCTTTTTGTACCTTCAGTGCATATTCATATATGGGTTGGAGCATTCCGTGTTCATGTAATATTCATAGAAAATCCTCTTCCTTACTAGGAGGACGAAAATCAGGAGTTTCTCTCAATATCTTGCACTCAGCACCAGACAAATGGTACAGTGCTCGATATTCTAAATCATTAAGTGCATTATCTTTATAAAATATATAGCTTCTGATCATATTTTATAACTCTAAACTACTAATTTTTTATCAATTAAATTCCCTCAAAATAATTCGACGCATGTCATAGTAATCATTAAAGGTATTATATATTAAGGGTAATCCTTCAAGTAGTTGGATAGTGCGTTTTATATTCATCGTGTTTCGTTATAATTTTAATCATAATCTGTAATAGCTA
>JAITWZ010000017.1 GCA_031284985.1 Mycoplasmataceae bacterium | reverse complement strand
GTGGTTCTTTTAAACAGTCTGGTTCACCACTTGAAGAAGATGATTTTTTAGAAGAACCAAAATTGGTTTCAAATAGTGCACAGCAACAAAAACCATTTTTTCCACAATCAGCAAATGGTAATCTTGGTGGATCTAATCCTGCATCAGCAAACCAGCCAGCCAATAATGGTATGGGTAAACAACCTGGAGTAGCACCAAGTGGTTCTCAACAAAAACCATTTTCTCCGCAATCAGCAAATGGTAATCTTGGTGGATCTAATCCAGCATCAGCAAATCAAGCATTAATGGATAGTCTAGCCAAACAACTTGGAGCAGTACCTAGCAACTCTCAACAAGGACCATCCCAAGCAGGAGCAGCAAGTAGTGGTGGTTTTTTTAGACAACCTGGTTCACCGACCAAAGAAGATGAATTATTGGAAGAACCTAAATTGGTTTCAAATAGTGTACAACAAAAACCATTTTCTCCGCAACCAACAAATAATAATCCTGCCAGTCCTAATCCAACATCAGCAAAACAAGCGTTGATGGACAGCATAGCTAAACAACTTGGGGCAATGTCAAATAATCAAGGTCCAACTCTGGCAGAACAGCAAAAAATTTATGAAGAATTTATGTCTCAACAAGCTTTGGAAGGAAACGGACCGATGGATCCGAACAAGCAATATCCACAATCAGAAGGAATGCCTAATAATTTGGGCGCAGGTCCACAACAGCCAAACCCAAATGGTGATTTTGCTATTAAATTTATCCCTGATGATCCTAATGCTCAAGTTGTTTCAAGTAATGATCCTTCTCAACAGCAACAAGCTGGCCCAGCAATGCCTGACCCCACTAACGATAAAATCAAGGAACACTTTACTGCTGAACAAGCACCAGCAGATAAAAAACCAACAGGTATCTTAGGAATGTTTAAGGGAGTATTGAAATCTAAAACAAAAACATTACTTATTTCTTGTGGAGCGATTATTGCACTTGCTATTATCATTGGAGTTGTGGTTAATTTAAAATCTTGTAACGTGAATATAGTTGATGATAATTCAAAAATTGCAAACGATCATGCGAACATAACTAAAAGTACTAACACAGCTTTAACAAATGTGAGTATTCCACTATATCTAATTAATAACCAAGAGTCTTTTAATACACAATTAAGTTATAAGGATATCATCTTTTTCAAAAGTGAAATTATTGAAATTAAAATTGGTAAAATAACTGAAAAGCGAATCGATAATTTCCTATATGACTGTCGTGAACTTAAAGTTATAGAATTTACTAATAGTAGTGCAGTTTATGAAATTGGCGACAACTTTTTAAATAGATGTGAGTCTCTTGAATCTATTGATTTTTCAACATTTCAACATGTTAATAAAATAGGTAGTTATTTTTTATACTTTTGTACAGAACTTAAAGGAATCATTGACTTAAAGAATTTAAATAATGTAATTTCAATTGAAAACCAATTTATGCGTAACTGTTACAATATTACTGGCGTAAATTTTTCTACAATGACAAACCTTACACAAATTGGTAACTATTTCATGGGTGATTGTTGAAGTGTTCATACACTTAATATGAGTACTTTGAGAAAACTATTTACAATTGGGGATAATTTTTTATATCATTGCCGTGATTTAAATACTTTAACTCTAGCGCAACTAGTAACTGATACTCCATCCCCTATTGGTAAAGTTGGTGTAGGTTTCTTGTATAATTGTTATGCAGTTGAGAATTTTTATAGTACTAATTATAAGGCAGATTGATTTGAGACAGGTTCGTCTGAGCCATCTTTTGCCATCGCTGACATTGATCCAAGCCACAATCCTTTCGCATATACAAATGGTTTAACAATATCTGGCGATGAAAGCAATGCAATTAGAAACAAATTCCCTAATTCAAGTATAAAACCATACCGAAACTTATTATAGTAATTTAATTCTTTTTAGCTTTAACACACAATACCACATAATTAGGACCAGTGTGACAAGTAATGATGGAACTTAAATTTAAATTATATGGTTTAACTTTGGAAGGTAAATTAAATTTATTTGCAACATTCTTTTTGATTTCCACTAGGTTAAAATGACGATTACTATAACCGTTAATTCCTAAACTAAAATGAGTGATTTTCTTTTGGTCAAAATTCTTTAAAGTTGCTTTAATAACGTCATAAGCTATATCAGCTAATTTATCTGTATCTCTGGTTTTATTAAACATTTGTAGTCCTGCATCAGTATATGAAATGACAATTTTATAACCTAACATTTGTGCAACTGCTCCTTTGATTGGTGTCAGTCGACCAGATCTGGTTAAATACTTAACTTCAGGAATAATTAATGCACCAGCAACATCATCCTTATTCTCTGCTAAATATTTTTCAATACTTTCTTTAGTTAGTTTATTACTCTTGTTTAGTTTTACAAATTCTTGACACATTCATAATGAAAATGCTCCAACAGTATTATGTTGAAATACATGGACATTTGAATAATCTGCGCAATGCATTTTAACATTCTCGTACTGTTTTGAAATTTGTGGAGGGTTAGGGAATACAAAAACTTGATCATATTGGTCAGATAACTTATCCATTAATTTAAATAGTTCGCGTGGAATTGTCTGAGATGTTTTTAATGTAACCCCTGAAATTAATTTATCAATAATCCCCTCATTTGTGATATTAACATTCTCATAATATTCAGCAAATTTGCCATTTATATCTTCAATAATAGGGATAGGTAAAATATAAGTATCTGGAAAATCCCCATCTTTTATACCAGAAACACTATCAAATACAATTGCACACTTTGCCATACTTTATTATAACAAAATGCTATTTCAATATAAAAAAATGTGCTCTAGAGCTAATATTTTGCACTAATTGTAAACGATATTTGTTAATGATATCAGATGGATTAAACAAATTTAAGACTATATAATTTTATTACCTATGCCATAAAATTTTGTGGTAAACAATCTTGTGAGTTTGTAACTTTGTTAATTATATTTGGCAAATAGTTCAGATATGTAATAGTTAAACAGAGACAGAGTTTTAACATTATTGTAGTTCATATAATAAAAGCAATGAAAGCACTATTCTACCGAGTTGAAGATGATAAAGTAATTTGTGATCTTTGTCCACATCATTGTGTGATGAAAAACAATATGTATGGTTTGTGTCATACAAGACAAAATATAAATAATGAATTAATTGCTAATTCATATGGAAAAATATCAAGCATGGCACTTGACCCCATTGAGAAAAAGCCCCTTTACCACTTCTTTCCAGGGAGTTATATACTTTCGGTTGGTTCTTATGGATGTAACATGAAATGTCAATTTTGTCAAAACTATACCATTTCACAACAAATTTGTCCAACAATTAATGTTTCTGCACAAGAACTAGTGAACAGGGCATTAGCAGAAAAAAATAATATTGGAATTGCTTTCACTTATAATGAACCGACGCTTAGTTATGAATATATGCTGGATGTATGTGCATTAACTAAAGGTAGTAAGTTAAAAATTGTGATTGTTAGTAATGGGATGATTGAGCATGAGCCACTGAAAAAATTAATCTCATATGTTGATGCATTTAATATTGATCTCAAAGCATTCACAGAACATTTCTATATGAAAAATGGTGGGAATATACAGCAAGTAAAGGAAAATATTGCCTACATCTTTAAAGCAGGTAAACACCTTGAAATCACCACTTTAATCATTCCTAACGAAAATGACAGTGATGAAGAAATAGAAAAATTATGTCAGTGAATAGCTCAGATTTCTCCCAATATTCCTTTGCATTTATCGCGTTTTTTTCCACGTTATAAGATGCTTAACACGCCACCAACGCCAGAAAAAACTCTCTTCCGTCTATATGAAATTGCTAAGAAATTCCTTAAATATGTGCATTTAGGAAATATTTAATCGTCATTCTTATAATCAGGGAAGGCATCAGGATTATTTTTCATAAATACTCGATCAGTTTCAAGATTAGAAAAATAAGTTCTCTTTCATCTTGGGTTGATAAAATCCATACGCATCATGTCACTATTAGAATAATCGTCATTATGTAAACGACATTTAGCGTATTTATTAACAGCTTCTAATTCGTGAACGGCTTGAATATATGTGTCACGATCATAGTTTTCAGAATCTTTTCCGTGCGTCCTCAAATATGTTTCTAATCGGTGCTTTTCTAAATATACATGTCCTGGTTCTGAACGGACTTTAGGATCTTCAACCCATGTCATACGACCATCACCATCATGCTGCAAATTGGCAGGACGATTGCTGTTTTCGCCTCAACGAGCCATATCAAAAGCAGAAAATCTTTGGTCAACCGCATCCTCACGATTAGTATTGAAATTTTTCGCCTGTTCATTATCAAGTTTATATTGTTCATTTTCACGTTTTCCTGGTGTCAAAAGTCGAGTTCCATATTTTTCACGAGTTGCTATCCTTTCAGCTTCATTCATTTGACGTACCGAAAATGTAAATGTTTCTGGTGTTCCCAAAAACTTACTACCACCAGTTCGCTTACGATCTAAGTGATAACCAAGTGCGTTGGCATGCAATTGTTCAGTGTGAAAATCTGCATTACGTTTATCGTTCATATCGTGACGTAACCCTCGCATTGCTCTTGTATCTTCACGATCTCGTCAATATTGTTTACTTTCAATTATATATTTTAGTCCGTCTCTAGATGCTTTAAATGTGGCACGATCAACTGCAAAACTAGCATAACCTTTTCCAGATTCTCATAAATTATTTTTAAGGGACTTACCTTCTGTTAATAACATTGATTTTGCAGCCGTTCACTTTTCATCTTTCGTCTTCCATAAATCATCAGTAACGGTTTGAGAAACAGTATAAGCAATGGTTAAGGTTGCTTCTAATGTCATTAATACACCAAAGTCAGCTGCGAAACGGTATTTAATGCCTCCAAATTCATAGACACTAAAATTCGCTAAACCGCTAGCAACTAGTGGTTCAAATATCGTAAATAGGGCGAGTGATAGTTCGAAAAATGCGTACATGACAATAATCGATATCCATCTTCCAAATATTTGTTGATATCAAGCTGTAGCAGTACGGGCTTCTTTTATACCGTTAGCTAAATATAATCATCCAATAACATAACATAATAAAATATAAAATGAACGCTGGACAGCAGAACGTGTAAATTGATAAAGAATTAAAATTGTTGCCATACACGATAGAATCGAAAGTGCAAATGATACTAAATTCATATATGTTCGTTTTGATGATCATAAAAGTTTATCTGGACTATATCTTCAATTATCACCGTTTGGATCTCCAGTTGAATAAGTATATAAAATATAACAAATGTTAGAATCAGAATTAGCCATTTGTGTGTAACGAGAAAGGATTAAAAGTCCCGGAACATTTTCAGTTCCAACACATAATTGATGAGCCAATGAGTTTTCACCAACATATGCTGTGCTTAACACAGAACCAGTATAATTCATTTCGCCTGAATATATTTCTAAGGAATTTTTAAGTTCAGCCATTGTATCAGGGTCCAATTCTGTTAGCATATCATATTCCACACGGTACTTTGAAACATGAGTCATTTTTTCATAAATATTATCAAAACTAATGAGTTCATCGATTACACTTTGCATTCTACCAGACATATTAATTAATCTCATTGCATCGGAATTACTAATATATTCTCCTGGGTCAATTTTCAACTCTGTTAAAAATAGAAAAATTTCATTATATTCACCTACAGAGTTGGTGTAATTATAAATATCTGAAGCTTCACGACTAGCATCTCCAAGTAAAGTAGAAATATCAGTTAATCCATTTGATGCAGCCAGATTATTCAATGTGTCAAATTGAGCAATCAAGTCTTGAAAAAATACAGATAATGGTTTATTATCAATGGCAGCATCGGTAGTATTGTACCGGTATATTATGGCATATAGCGAATTATCCGTGAGGGATCTACTAAAAATTTGTGTTGAAAACACACTAACTGTAGCAGAATTCAAACGCACTGATTGATCGGCATAAAAAATTGACAAAATTTGTGTCATAAAGGTATCAACTGTAATCATAATGAATGGCATACCAACCAATAACAACAACATGAATAATGGTCATTTTAAATAATAAAAACGTTTTGACTGCATCATAGTTGGTTTACCGGTTTCATCAACCACGCTATTTTGCGTGAAAGTTAAAAGGAAATTAATGAAGAAATAAATTAGCGCGATAACAAAAACCAATATAATCATCGAACCAAGGGCGGATGTTCATTGAAAATCATAAAAGGTTGAACCATCAGGGTTGACTTCACCATTAGAAAATATGGCATATGTGAATCCATTAGCAAAATATTTAAAGACGATTACTAGACCATTAATGATTTGCAACGGTGCTCACACACCAATCATATATATCGCAGCAACAACCGGCTGTAATATTGTTCGAATAAAACCACCAATTAGTTGGAATAAAAAACTTACTAATCAGTTCGGAGTGTTATCCGTTAAAACCGGTAAAATATTAGCAAACAAGTCTGTCATGATACCTTTCTTATATTATAGTAAGGATTAGAACTTTTTTTTAAAATAAAAAATTTCTAATTTGATTAATAGGTTATAGCATAATTTTAGGTATAAATTTTGCATACTAATTTTTTGTGAAAAATATGCAAAGTTATATAATAAATTATATATGGACTTAACTATAGTTTGCAAGCAATTAAAATCAAAAACTGTGACCATTCCACCCTCAAAAAGTTTAAGTCACCGTGCCGTAATTTGCGCTAGTTTATCTAAACATGCCTGTAAAATCAATAATTTGGGAGACTCAGTTGATATTGCAGCTTCAACAAAAGGCATAAATACAATTGTTAAACAAAAGAAAGAAATCATTGATTGCCATGAATCTGGTTCAACATTACGTTTTCTATTGCCAATTGCTGCAGTTAGTGGTAAGGAATTTGAATTTACAGGGAGTGCGAGGTTAATGGAACGTTCGTTGAGTGTTTATGATGAAATATTTGCACAAAAAAAAGTAAAATTCATAAAAAAGAATGGCAAAATCACAATCAAAGGTCCATTAGAACCTGGTATTTTTAAAATTCGTGGCGATATTAGTTCACAATTTATTACTGGTTTACTATTTTCATTGCCACTATTGAATGGTGATAGTGAAATAATAATCACCACAAAACTTGAATCACGAGATTATGTGATTTTAACGATTGATGTATTGAAAAAATTCGGAATTAAAATTACTAAAACTAAAAATGGATTCAAAATTAAAGGCAACCAAGAATATATAAGTAATAATTATACAGTTGAGGGTGATTATAGTCAAGCTGCATTTTTTTTAGTCGCCAATTATTTAGGTGGTAAATATAAAATAACTGGTATGAACGAAAAATCAAATCAAGGTGATCGGGCAATTGTTGATATCCTTAAGAAAGTCAAAAATAACCACGGAAAGGGAATTATTGTTGATGCAAGTAACATTCCTGATCTTGTGCCTATTCTAACATTATTGATGTGCTTCTTAAATGGAAAAAGTAAAATTATTAATGCTGGTAGACTACGTGACAAAGAAAGTGACCGTCTTGATGCTATTTGTACTGAATTAAATAAAATTGGTGGTAAAATTACACAGACAAAAGACGGCTTAATAATTCAAGGAATCAGTTCTTTAACTGGTGGAATTGTCGAAACATGAAATGATCATCGTATCGCTATGACACTTGGTATAGCCACTTTAAAATGTACTAAACCACTAACCATCAAAAATACTGAAGTTGTGAAAAAATCCTACCCTAATTTTTGAAAAGATTTATTATAAATACGAACTATTTTAGTAACTACACTGGTAATTTTCCCTTTGTTCTTTACTGTGAAATTTGCAGTTTGTTCATATAGTTGTTTACGTGCTTCATAAATTGTAAATATTTTTTGGATATCATCTTTAATTAATGGACGATTTTTTGTCACAACATCTAAAACTATATCACCAGGAAGACGCTTTATATAAACTACAATTCCTGTATTTTTCATTACTTGGACATTGCTTTCATTTAAAATTACACCTCCACCACAAGCTACAATAGAATTATTTTTTTGTGAAATTTTTTGTAGAACTTGTGATTCTAATTTTCGAAAATGAGGTTCACCATACTTTTTAAAAATATCATCAATAGACATCTTTGCTTTGGCGATTATTTCAGTATCAAGGTCATATAACGAAATCCCCAATTTTTCTTTGAGCAATTGTCCAATTGTTGTTTTACCACAACCCATCATTCCAGTTAAGTATATATTATTCATGTTCTTCTAAAATTAATTCTAATAACGCTAGTGCTAAATATGTTTCAACAATAACCGGTGCACGCACTGCAATACAAGGATCATGTCGGCCATTAGTTTTTAAAATCGCTGGTTGCATAGTTTCATAGTTGACAGAATGCATAGGTTTGTTAATCGAAGAAGTTGGTTTAAAACATAGATTTGCAACAATGTCCATTCCGTTCGAAATCCCGCCTAAAATTCCACCCATATGATTGGTTTTTGTATAGATTTTTTTGGATTTATCAATATAAATTTGGTCATTGCTTAAACTACCATTTGTTTGTGCTAGTGCAAAGCCATCACCCCATTCCACGCCTTTAACACCAGGGATTGCAAAAAATAAACTACTAACTTTAGCTTCAATACCTCCAAAAAATTCACTACCCAACCCACTTGGGACATTATGAGCAACTACTTTAATTGTAGCACCAACTGAATCATTATCTTTTTTAACTGCTTCAACAATTTTTTCGATTTGTTTAGCAGTGGGGTTTTTAGTTGTTCCGATTGAACTAATGGTAGCAGTAATTGAAATATTGTATTTTTCTTTAAGGTATTGGCGAGCTAATGAACCAGCAAAAACAACGGGAGCAGTTAAACGGGCTGAAAACTTACCACCACCAGTTGCTACATGTTGATGTTTAATAAAAGATGTTCAGTCAGCATGCCCTGGACGAAATATCGGTTGATAATCACCTGGTCTGATATTAGTATTAAGAATATGCATCTTAATATCCTTACCATTCGTAATTTTATTAGTAACACCACTTGTAATCACAAATTCATCATTCTCTTTCCTAGTGGTTGCTATCTGGCCATTAAACCCTGGACGACGACGATTCATGTCTACGGTAATTGCATCATAATCGATTTTAAAATTCTTAGGAAAATGCTGAATGGTTACACCGATTTTTTTATCATGAGATTGACCATATAGTCTAATCTTTATGTTTTTGCCTCAAACATTCATGGTAATGAATTATTCTTCGTCTTTTAACTTGATAACTTTACGCTCATCACCTTTTGTAATAACCTTAGCAGCAGGGAACAACTGACGGAACATATATTTAGGTAATTCAAGCATAGAGATAATTGTACGATCAGGAATAAACACAGATAATTGCTCGTCAATATGAATTTTTTTCTTATTGTTTTTATCTTGTAAATTATGTTTATGGATATAGTCTCATATCTTTTCAACAACTACAGCACGAGTAGTTTGTTCAACACCAACTAAATGTGAAATTTTATCAGAAGGGATTACAGGTTGGTTAAAGACATGTTTAGCATGATAATCTTTTTCTTTTGTAGGAATAATTTTAACAGTTGGTAATTTTTTAGTATTAGTCGCAATAGCAACTTTTTTAGTAGCAGTTTCTGGCTTAATAACAATTTTTTTAGTTAAATTAACTTTCTGAGTAAAACCAGTGTGAATTTTCTTTGTATTCTCAGAACTTGATGTTTCACTCTTAGAAGGTTGTTGGTGGTGAGTAACAATAACTTCTGGTTCTTCTTTAATGTATGCACTCAAAGAAATGGGACTCTTCTTACCAATACTAATACATGCAATTCCAGCAATAAAAACAATTCAAAGTAGTAATAGATTATAAAAACCTTGTAACCCAGTTGCAGGTAGACCTGCGACACTATAACCAGCAGTCATTAAAGCCGCAATAACATATAACAATAAACCAGCAAATAAGCATCAGTCTTGCTTTTTAAGTAATGGAATACTAGCTCTTCATAGTGTGAATAAGGCAATAGTTGTTAGCAATGGTACATAAATACTTGCAATAATTGCGTCTGTATTAACTCAAGTAAAATGACCTTCAGTGCCAATATAAGTTAATAGGATATAATCAACTAACAAAAATGGTATACCGATAATTAAATCAAAAGTTTTAAATTTGTATTTCATTAATAAATAAATGTTAAACAAAACAAAAGCACCAATAACAAATAGATAGTTGTATCCAGGGTTAGTTGAATTAGAGGCTTTAAAAATATAATAGAAAATAATTTTAGAAATTTCAGATAAAGCAATCAAAAATATACCAGAAGCAATTAATTTACTTTTTGCATGCTTGTTAAAAAAAGCATATGCACCAATAGGTAAAATTGCACCACCTGTGATGATACCTCAAATGTTTGGATCAATAATTTGACTATTACCTTCAATGATAATTAACGCCAAACCAACTAATACAAAAATTACGCCAATATATGATAGATAGATTATATTGACATTTTTCTTAAATCAGTTTAACATAGCTATATACCAATATTATAACATATTGATTATTGAATAATAAAACAGGCATTGCATATATAGTTTTTGGCTAAGAAAAGTGGTATGTTATAATATGTATAAATATGAAAATTAGTAAGAAACAGTTGACTGCGGCAAAAAAATATGGCATGTTAGTGTCTATTTTAGCAAGCATCACTGGTGTTAATTTATTCTTGTGTTTTCTCTATTTTGTATTCTTAGATATATACTATTGAAATTGTGGATTATATGCCGGTCTTTGAAAAAATCTAGGTGAAGCGATTGCTGAAGGTCAAGCATTTGCTTGAGCTAATAGTTATGGTAAAATGATGCTACTTACTTCAATTCTTTCCATATTTGTCATTACTTTTAATTACTTATCTCTCACAAAATTTAAATATGCTTCGCTAATCAACATTGGATTGCTAGCTATTTTGTTTCTAATTATTTTCGGTTTCTTACAATGAAAAATTTCTATTGCACCAGCACTTATTATTTATATAGCTTGTGTAATTGTTATCATTGGTGTTCCAACATTCTTTGGGGTGAAATTATTTAATAAAAAATTTCACACTACAAAATCAGTAAAGGTGAATCACTCAAAATAGGAGAAACTAACATCTGAATATGTTGTATATAGTGATAAGTATTGCTTAATTTAATAACATGAATCTATCTTTTGAACTATACCCGCCAAAAATTTGAGATCAAACAATACAAGAAAAATATCATTCATTGATAAATACCTTACTACAATATAACCCAAAATTTATATCTTGTACATATGGTGCAAACGGTGGAACACGTATAACATCTCTAAAAATATTGAAAATGATTAGACAACTCGGTGGTGAAGCACTTGCCCATTGTACAATCGCTAACCAATCTTGAAATGATGTTGAAAAGTTTGTTGAACAATTAAGGGACATTGGTATCAATAAAATTCTATGTTTACGGGGTGATACTAATAGCCAAGAGAAGCAATATGCTAGTGATTTAATGAAATTTATTGGAAATAAGTATGGTAATGAATTTGAAATATTTGGTGCATGGTATCCTGAAAAACACCAAGAGAATAAACAACTTAGCATGGAAGTTGAAATTGAAAAGAACTTTAAAAACAAAACTAAAAACGGGTGCAAAAAATTTATCTCCCAATGTTTTTTTGATAACCAAGAGTTTTTAAGTGTAACAAAAAAAATTAATAATTCATACCAAGGGATTGATCTTTATGCCGGAATTTTCCCATTACTTAAAACAAAACAATTAGAAAACATCCAAAAACTAAGTGGCTGTAGTATTCCTAATAGCGTCACTGAATTTTTTAAAACCAATAGCGAGCAACCAGAAGCAATTTATGAATTTGGAATCAAAAATACCATTAAACAAGTTCAGGATTTGTTGAAACATGATTTCACTAATATTCATATCTTTACTATGAACGATGAACAAAGCATAGTTGAAATTATGAAAGAATTTAAAAATGTTTAAAATAAATAAAATTAATAGTAAGATTGTTTTATCGACATACATTCAACTTCATGGGATTGAATTTATAGTCTTTGACCTACTAATCGAAAAAGACAGTTTAGATGCAATCATTCCGTATTTCAAAAAAAATGATATTTTGTTTTGAGAAGAAAAAGGAAACTTAAAATTTCGTATTGCTGCAATTAACAAGAATTCTGTTGAGGCATTTAATAAGATTGACAAAACATTAAGTAATGATGAGAAAATTAAAATCGCTCTAGAATTTGATAAAGTGGTGACTGATTCCAAATTATTTGGTATTGGTTATGAAAAATCAGGGATGAGTGAAGAGGGTACAAAAATTAGATATTTAATTAGAGACGAACTACTACATGCTACCAAACTCCATGACTACTTAACAGTTAATAAAGATGGATGAATTATTCCTAGATTATGTATATATGGTGTTTTTACAAAAAATAAAATAGCAGAATAATTGCCTACTTCTTTAGTATCTTTAAAAAGGCATCAACAGATTCCAATGCTGTAGCAAAATAACCATCTGCGTTAATTGTTTTAGCCACATTTTTGTCAAAAACAGCACCACCAACATAGACTAACACCCCAGGAAAATTCTTATGTACTAGTTCAATAATTTTCTTTGCTTGATCAATAGAAGGGTATATTAGTCCACTTAAACCAACAATTTTCACATCCGTGTTAGCACTAATAGTTTTAGCAATTTTTTCATATGGGACATTTACCCCAAGGTCAACAAATGAAATTTTATGTGCAGACATTAAAGAACAAACAATTGTTTTACCAATATCATGAAAGTCACCCTCAACAGTAGCAATAACAACTTCTGGGGTAGTATTTCCACTAACAGGAAAAATTTCATTAAAGATTAATTTTGAAACCCGTGCAGATGACTGTAAATTATAGGTGGTAATAACTCTTTTTTCAAATTGTAACCCAATGTAATTCAATGATTCTAACACTTTCTCTTCAATTTCTTTTTTTGACATTGTTGTAATAAACCCCTGTAGAATATCTTTGCTAGGAATGATTCCATTAATAATGTAATCTTCAAGTTTTTTTAATTGCCCAGATTGGATACTAGGAATATTCCTAATTAAATCCATCCCTCTTGCATAGTATTTAACATTATCAACTTTTGCAATAAAAGCACATCTATTTTTAAGAACTTCATATGCAGCACAATCAATTATTTTTCGATCAGTGAAGTGGTGTGAAAGATTAGATATTCCCAACAAGACACGATAATTATCATAATTTAAAGCATCAACACGCTTAACCAACTCATTGAAGGCATTGGGATTAACGTCTAAAGATTCAACACAGCAATCAATATAAGTGTTATGAATACTTAAATAATTAGGAACCTTATGGCCAATATCACAAATAATGCCATTCTTCATTGTCATGAAAACATAAATAGGACGGAACTGTTCAAACTTATTAAATATATTTTGTGTGGTATCAAAATTTATAGAATTAATAATCGGCACACCTTTATAAATTTCCAAGACTTTAAGAATAGCGTTAGGGTTTGATGAATCAATTAAAAATTTACAATCAGTATTTTCTTGTAAATATTTAAATAATGGAACAATAATTTTTTCTTCTTGAGGACATGAAATATTAATATCAATTAAATCAGCTCCACAAACTTTTTGTGTTAATGCCAATCTTGCTATAGCTTCCCAATTCTCTGTTTCCAATCATTTCATTAATTCCTTATTTTTAGTGGTATTAATACGATCACCAACTATGGCCCCAGCATGTAAAATTTCCATAGGATATGTGACATTCTTTATAGTAGAATTAGCAACGGATAGAGTGCCAAGTTTATTTCCAAGTGCCATTGTTAATTTAGAAGTTGCTCCACAGCAAAATCCACCAAATAGACAATTAAACTTTTTGATATATTTAGTTAATTCAGCAATTTTAACAGCATCAGTATTTGGCTTACAAAATATATTTTTATTAGAAACTGCTTGATATTCGTTTAGTACATATTCAATATCGGTTGCAACATCACAACAATTTTGTCCAATCACTTTAACAAAGTCATAGCGATTACAATATGTGGCAAATTCTCTGGGAGTAGTGCCATCATTTAAGGTACGGTAATTATAGGTGCCAGACATAATACAAGTTTTATATTTACTATCACATGGCAACTTATCCAATTCACTTAACATAATGTGGACGACGTTAAGAGATGTAAACGTTTCAAACAAAATCATTAATTTAGTATTATTAGTAGTGAGTGCTTCAATTGATTTAGTTAAGGCGGTTAATAATTTTCGAGCAAGTTCACGATCAGCTAGTTCAGAAATTGAGATGAGGATTAATTTATCCCCAGCATGTTTCATAGCATTTTTAATCGCACCAGTAAACACATCTTTTCATTTTTCTGGTGGGAAAGCAGCATCTATAGCAAAAGTATTAGTGGTAAAAACATCACAAAATTTAAATAAATCATGAACTTTATTTTCAACATCAAATGGCGCTTTTGCTGGTATATCATTTCATCCTAATTTTTTAAGATTAGTACCCATCCCACCATCAACTAATTTAAAAGTATTATCTAATTTTCTCATGAGTTTAGTATATTATATAAAACATATATACATGTCCTAACACAACAAGTAAATGAGCAAATTAATAGCGATTTTTATTAGGAATGTCCACCATCTAAACTTATCAGGTATTATAATATATGTATTATGGCAAGTAAAGACGCATTATCGTTGGATGTAACAATCGAAATTCCAAAAAATTCAAATGTTAAATACGAATACAATCGTAAGACTGGTAAAATTTCTGTTGACCGAATTCTTTATGGACCAAATTTCTATCCTGCTAACTATGGATTTATTCCTGAAGCATTAGATTGAGATGGTGATGAATTAGACATTCTAGTGTTTGCTGACCAATCTTTCCAACCTGGAATTGTTGTCCCTGCTCGTATTCTAGGTGCTTTAGAGATGATTGACGGTGGAGAAACTGATACAAAATTAATTGGTGTAATCGATTGTGATCCACGTTACACACATATAACAGAATTGAAACAATTATCACCACATGAATTAAGTGTAATTAAAGAATTCTTTGAGACTTATAAAAATCTACAAAAAAAATCTGTAGTTGTTAAGGGCTTTAAAGATCGTGCTTGAGCAATTTCAGAATATGAAGAATGCGTAGCATTAATGAATAAATATGGTAAGATGGACAAAGATGAATTCATTGCTTTAATGAAGAAACAACATCCTGAAAAATACAAATAATGGATATAAATGTTGTCGGACTTTGCTTAGGAATTGGTACATTACTACTTGTTGGACTTTTCTTTATTCTACATCCACGCATTAAAACTTATACAAACCATTATTATTTTTGAGCAATATGTGGAGCATTTTTATTCATCTTTTTAGTTTGTTTCCGTTTTTGAGATGATTGAAGTGCTTTTATCGAAGTAGATTCAAAAGAACAACCTGCTTCCTATATTACTTCTAAGGCCTGACTACTTGATATGTGTCCATTTGCAGCATTTAGTATGTCTGTTTTAATGATTGTTGACCAGAAAAGAAAAATACTAAGTATTATTGCTCCTTTTGCAATTTTTGGAGGCTTGATTACAATTTTTGGAGAATTAATATTTGTTGATACAATGAATGATACTGTAAATGCGACATTTGATTGAAAATGAATTGTATTAGGTGAAAATCCCAATGAAATGTATTTTAGTATGCACTTTCTACTGGTTGTTTTTGGTTCATTAATATTACTTAACACAAAGGTAAAACCTTGAAGACTTTTCTTGTATTGTGGTTTATTTTTCGGAGCTTACATGCTTTACATATTAACAATCTCTAGTATATATAACGTTACTGAAAATACCACAGGATTGCGACCATATGACTGGATTGATGGTGAATATTCTGGTGTGGCATCAATTATGGGGTTGGAATATCCTTATGTAATGATTGTGGGATATTCAGCTGTAGCAGTAATCATTTTCGGTCTCATCTTTGCTTTTTATGGTATTCAAAAAACTCAAGCATATTCTCTACAAACATGACGACATAGTTATGCTGAAGATCCATTTGGCTATTGACCAGATTTGTATGAACAATTGCATCAAGATAATGAAAAAATTAGAAAATATGCTAAGACCAAAATTAAGCATTAAGGTAGTGTTGTATATAAAATGTATATGTTGCAAGACACATTGCTATAATATTGGTATATTATATGGACTTTAATTTAAATCACAATCAAGATGCTGCAGTAAATGCTGGTTTAGGACCGATTGCTGTTATTGCTGGAGCTGGTACAGGAAAAACGCGAGTCTTAACGACTAGAATTGCCTTTTTAATTGAACATATGGGATTTAAACCACATGAAGTATTAGCAATTACTTTTACTAACAAGGCCGCTAATGAAATGAAAAACCGTATCCGTAAATTACTACCAAGCATTATCTATGGAAACATTTGTACATTTCACTCACTATGCTTACGAATTTTGAAAGAAGATATATCTATTTTAAATCGCTCATTAAATTTTCGTTTAATTGATGATGAAGAACAAGAAACATTAATTAGTGAAATCATTTTTACTAACAATTTACGCCTAAACATTGGACCAGGTTTAACATCAAAAAAAGTACGTGGATATATTTCTGACATAAAACGAAAATCAATTGATGTAAAATCATTGAATGATCTTAAAAAGATTAGAGAGTATTTTAGCATTCATGATTGAAATATGTTCAATGCTGTGAAAAATGCCTACTTGTTCTATGAAGAAAAGATGCAAGAAAATAACTTACTTGATTTTGATGATTTAATCATTAATACTATAAAAGTATTTGAAAAAGATGCAACTATGGTCGAAAAATGACGAAATGTATTTAAGTATGTGTTGGTTGATGAATTTCAAGATACTGATAAAAATCAACTTACTATTCTTAAATATATCATTAATCCTGATTTTAACAATGTCTTTGTAGTTGGTGATGAAGACCAGACTATCTATACATGGCGAGGTGCTTACCCACAAATTTTCCATGATTTTTATAAAACCTTTGATAATGCACAAACCTTTGTTTTAAATCTTAATTACCGTTCTTGTAAAAAAATATTACACTTATCAAATGAGTTAATAAAGAAAAATACACGACGTGTAGATAAACAACTGATAACTGATAATGATGATGGTGCTGATATTGTTTTTTATCAAGGACAAAATGAAGGTGAATTTGTTGTGAATAAAATAGTTGAACTCATGAAAGAGCAACATTTTAACTATAGTGACTTTGCAATTTTATATCGCTCAAATTACTTATCACGAAATGTCGAAACATCCTTAATTAACAAGTCTATTTCATACTACATGTATGGAGGAATAAAGTTCTACCAAAGAAAGGAAATAAAGGATATGATTGCCTATTTACGTCTATTTGAAGACCACACTGATGAATTAGCGCTTAAACGTGTAATTAATGTCCCAAGAAGAAACATTGGTTTAACTACTATTCAAAAAATTGTTGATTATGCAACACGCTACCATTTACGATTTTCACAAGCTCTAGAACTTTCAGCTGATCTTTCATACAATTTACCGTGACCAACAAGTAACATTGTCAATTTCTTGGAGTTTATTGTTGCTTTTAAAAAGCAGACTGAAACTTTATCAATTAGTGAAAAAGTGTTATACTTGTTAGACAAATTAGAATATCGAAAGTACTTAGAAGGTTTGGATGATGATTATCAAGAACGCTATGAAAATATTGAAGAATTTATCAATTCAATTAAGGAGTTTGAATTAGCAAATCCTAATGCAACCATCCATGATTTCTTAACAGAAATAGCGCTTTATACTGATAGTGGTAATAAACAACAACAAAAAAATACCAACACAGTATCTTTAATGACTATCCACACTGCTAAGGGAACTGAATATCCGGTGGTTTTTATTATGGGTATGAATGAAGGTATAACCCCTGCAACACATATGGGTAGTTGTGAAAATTTAGATGAAGAACGACGCATCTTGTATGTTGGCATCACTAGAGCTAGAAAAATGTTATTCCTTTCGCGCCAGACTGGTTTTTCATTTAAAGATAATAGTCCCCTGGTTGTTTCACGTTTCATTGGCGAATTAGGAAAAGAACACATTATACACGTATCAGAGCAAGCCACAGCTATAAATAGTGTTGATATGAGTTGATTTGATTCACACAATAAAGTTAATTATGAAGATAACTATGATAAAAATGCTGAGCCAATCGAAGTGGGTCAAACCATTGTCCACACTACCTACGGACAGGGTCTAGTGGTTGATAAAATTGGTAACTATATCGAAGTGCTATTTAAATCACCACACGGTAAAAAAACCATTGTTTCAAATCACAAAAGCATCAAACGACTTATTATATAAGAATTTGTTTAAGAATTTTATCTTGTAAATCAAACATAACTTTTGTTTGTGTTTTATTACAATGGTCAAATCCAATTAGATGCAATATACCATGAATAATTAGTAGGTATATTTCTTGTTGAAATGTTGTATTCAAACGCTGTGCTTCCTTCTTAGCGAATGGTACACTAATGAATATCTCTCCCAAAAGATTATGTTCATTAATGGTAAAAGATAATACATCAGTGGTATGATTGTTTTTAGCATATTTATTATTTAGTTTTTTCATATATGAATCATTAATGAAACTGATTTCAAAAAGTGCATCATTTTTGTGAATTTGTGATATTTGTGTGCAGATGTCTTGAACTTTCTTTTTAAATTGTTTATCAACTTTAAATAAATTGAATTGATTGTTAACAAAAAATTGTAACATTATTTTTTATTAATCTTAATAACTCGATCAACTCAACCTTCATAGAATGTGTGTTCATGACTAATTAAGATAATTGAACCTTGTCACTTCTTTAATTGTTCTTTTAAGACCTCTTTTGAATCAACATCAATATGGTTAGTTGGTTCATCCAAGATCAGAACATTGGCTTTTTTAAGCATCAAGATACACAATTTAACTTTTACTTGTTCTCCACCACTTAAAGTATGAATTGGCTGCATTGATATCTTTCCTTTAATAGCACATTGAGCTAACCATTTTCTAGCTGCTTGATCATCAAATTCTTTAAATTCGTCCTTGATAATTGTAAAGGCAGTAGCATTAGGGTCTTTTCAAACTAAATCCTGCTCAAAATAAGCTACTTTAATGCTATTCTCTCATCTAAAAGTACCACCAAGCGGAGGAATCTTACCAACAATAGTTTTAATTAGTGTTGACTTACCAATACCGTTAAAACCAGTGATGACAATTTTTTCTTTACCATTTAAATTAAGATTAATGGGTGGTAATAAAACACGCTCATAACCGATTTCAAGATCAATAGCTTTTAAAATTGTGCCAGTACCAATTGCTTCACTATTAAAAATAAAATTAGGTTTTTCTAATAGTTTAGCTGGTGGCATAACATCCATCTTATCAAGCTTTTTCTGACGTGACTGGGCCATTCTAGCAGTTGAAGCTCGTGCACCATTCTTAGCAATGTAATCCTTTAATTTTTCTATTTCCCTTTGTTGCTTGCCAAATTCTAGTGAATAATTTTTACGATTTTCTTCTTTTAAATTTAAAAACTGTTGAAAATTACCAGTATAGCGTTTAATTGTTTGGAATTCAATATCGATAATACAATTAGTAACTTCATTTAAAAAATAATGGTCATGTGAAATAATAATATAAGCACCCTCAAAAGTTTTTAAATATTTAATTAATCACTCCACATGTTCTTTATCTAAAAAGTTAGTAGGTTCATCCATCAACAAAACATCTGGACACTCCAACAATAGTTTCGCTAAAATTACCTTAGCTCTTTGACCACCAGATAAGTTAGCAAGTAAGGTTTCCATTCCTAGAGCACTAATTCCTAAACCGGCTGCAATCTTTTGAATAGTACTTTCAATATCATAAAAGCCACTATAGGTTAATTTGTTTTGTAAATATTCAGCGCGTTCACTTAATTCATCGCTCATTCCTTGTCCCATTTTTTCATAAACATCATTAAGTTCTTTTTCAAAATCAAACAAATGCTTAAAAGATAACTTTAAAAAAGCAAAGATAGTTAAGGTTTTGTCAATTTCAGCATGTTGATCAAGATAACCAATTTTAACACCCTTTTGTCATGTGATGCTGCCTGATGCTGGTTCAATCTTATTAATTAATAAATTAATAAGTGTAGTTTTACCAGTACCATTTTGACCAACTATTCCCATATGGTCCTCTTTGTTTAAAACAAAATTAGCGTCACTATATAATTTTTTATTTTTAATATCATAAGTTAGTCCAGCAACAACAAGAATGCTCATATTAATATTATTATAAGAATAACATATTCAATTAGTAGGCTTACAGGGACTTTAACCTGAATTCAAGACCAAAACTATGTTGCTTTACAAGCAAGACATCTAATAAATGCATATCGTCATAATTCCCAAAAATTAAATTGATATCTGTTTAAAACCCCACAAACAAAGTAATTTAGCAACTATTTAACTAGTCAAATTGCACAAGAATCTAAAAAAATAAAAGGTTTCAAGTTTATGTGAGTCACAGATGGCGCTGGGTGAAAAAGTGCCAAAAACAATCTAAAAGAGACTTTTGAGCAGTTGGAAAACTTATATAACATCAACAATCTTAGAAATGGTGTATTAAACAATCTTATTGCGTGAAAATCGGATTTATACATTGAAATTGACGCTTTAGCTGACAAAAACTACAATCTTTAAAATTATGAATAATAAAACCGGATGTTTTTTGATGATTTTAACCAACATAGTATAAACCCTTTGTCAACCCTGATTAAATATCGAATATAGTATAATAATACTATGGCAGGTAAAAAAACGGGTCATAAGAAGCGTTGAACACTTTTCATGGGAGTGGCAGGTCCATTAGTGTTATTCTCTGGTGTATTTCTTTGGTGTGTTTTTAACACTAAACATGTACTACCTCCAATGACTGATTTAAATTCACTACAGATTGATGATGAGTCTGATCCTATTAAATTAGACCTTGAAGTTAAAAATATGCACAATGTGCATCATGAGGATATTACCAAACTAGCATATAAACCAGAAGTATATAACAAAGTAGTTGAATACCTAAAACCTCACGTACCTAATATTACTGAACAAGACATATCAATCTCTATTACCCCTACAGAAGAAGTTGAAGTTCCACGTTTTTCTGAGTATTATGAGGTGGAGATTAAGGTTGTTGGCTGCAACATTGACACAAGTAATCGTTTGATTCCTGGTTCTTACATCGTAATAAGAGGTATTGTTAATGTTCATGATGTGTTGTTTGATATCACTGACAATCTTGTTATTGAAGAAATGAATCCGTTTGTGCTTTCTAAAGTAAAAGATAATCCTGAATTTTTACCAACAATTGATGGTGATTATGGACAAATCATTAATGACTACAGTTTTCGACAAAGCATTTTACGACAAATGAAGACCATTAACCCTAAAATCACTAAAGATGACTTTGAAATCTCTATTGCTGAACAATTTGAAACACTTGCTGAAAATAGTTATGAAATCTATGTGAATATTACTGCCACTACAAGTAGTACGTTAATCAAAGGTAGTATATCATTCCCATACCAAGTTAATATCGAAGTTATTAATGTGGTTGTAGTATCAATTGGTAACATTACTCTAGCGAATCAAACTGCTGATATACTTGTAGATAGTGTCAATAGTGTAACCACTATTGAAACAGATGCTGTTAACAATAATTATGAATTGCAGCAAGTTGTTTTAAAAGAGATGCGTAAAACTTCACCATATGTGTTGTTAAGTGACTTCACATTAAGTAATGATGTTGCTCACGAACTTTACAGCAATCAGGTTCTAGAACAAACATGTACTGTTACAGTAACAGCAACAGATTCAAGTTTTGTTATTAAAGATAGTTTCACTTTTACTTTAAACTTGAAAATTCATGAACAAACTATTCATGCTACATATAACGGAAAATATAATGTTGGCTACAATTTAGGCAATAGTGAAACATTTAACGTACAAGGACATGCTAGTGTTAAGGTAACAATTACTACAATTGATATAAACTTTACATGAGATGTGCCAAGAAATATCATTGTTCCAAATCACACTTATAATTTAATGCGTGACTTCTATGAAACTGGTTACATCACTAAATTTACTGCAAATTGGGGCCAAAATTCCATCATTAATACTGATGTTGATTCATTAGCTGAAGGTATGGGCCAAAAAGATGAAACAAATCGCCTTGATGATACACGTCTATTTGTACCAATTGCGCCAACTAAAAATGGTAAAAATTATATTTTTGGACACCGTCGTAATGGTACAGGAATTGAATCAACATCAACATATCAATCTGAAACTCCTGCTTCTGCTCCGACTGCTAATATGCCTGATATTTGAGTAACTGGTACAGCGTCACCTAGCAATAACCGAGTTGAATGACGACCATTCTGAGATGGTATTGATATTAAAATTGATGATAATTACATGTTATCTACTGTGATTGAAGGCAACAAACAATTCCGTTTCTATGTGTCTTCACTTGATAATAACAAAAACTTTAATTTTAGTGGAACAAGTAGTGAGACAAAATTTAGTACGAGAGGAAATTCATAATGGTATTTTCATCGTTTTGTAAATGAACATTTTTATCATTAGTGTCATCAGGTACTGTTGTTGTTCCATTTGGAATTATTATTGTTGATAATATTTCATACGAATTAAAACGCCAACATGATAATCGTTTTGATATGACAAGCGAATCATGATCATATGAAAAAGATAAATTTGTGTTTGGGTCAGTTGATGAATATAAACAAGCTAATTTAATTTTAGAGTTTTACGAAACAAGTGATGAAAGATATTTGATTTGAGATAACGACTTAATCCCATTTAGTGATATGGAAACAATGGATGAAATAGTTTCAGAGTTTGTATTGAATAATCAAGTAATTAACACTTACATCACTGACACATTCGTTGATAACACAGCTACTTCCCCACACAGCGATGAGTATACTATCAGTACAGATGTTAATTTTTTAGCAATTGTTAATGATGAAAGCTTTTCAATCACTGTAACTGCTAACAATGGTGGAGTAGTTTTACAAGAAAATACAATTGATTATACTAACCAGTATTCTTTTAATGCTAAAATTTTACTATTAAGTAATGTCCGATTTGACTTGTCATTATTAGAAGATAAAATTTTTGAAGATACATGTATTAACTTTACAGCTAAGAATCCAAGAAACATCAAAGCTTCTGAGCTTAATTTGTATGAATCATACATATATGATGGTGATAATCAACTTGATGTTTTAAAAGAAAACATCATCACTTATGTTTATGAAATTAGTAAAATTCAAATTACTGTAAGTGACTTTGAGATTAAACTTGACACTACCCAAATTACTAATCGTGATTTTTCATTTAAAAATATTGTTCCATTTAGCATTAGTGCAACAGTTGATAGTGTTTATGCCTACAATAGTGGAATTATTGCTACATATGCGCAAGCAATATATGGATTACCTTCAATAAAATCTCTTGATGGTACAGATATGGGAAAAGACAGTATCTATGTAATTGACCCAACAGCTTTAACAAATGCTGAATTTGATAGCATCGCAAACAATGCTACACTAAATAATGTTGTGCTTGATGCGATCAAATCTGATGTAGACCCAGATGTGACTGACGCTGATTTCAATATTACACTATTGGATGCTTCTGTAACTTTAGCTGGTCGTAATTACAGCCAATGAGTGGATTTAGAATATCGAATTACAGCTAATTCAGAATTTGGACACATTCAAGATGAAGCAAATATTAAATATCGTATTGTTGCTTTAAAACAAACTGCCACAGTTAGTACTAAATTTAGCGCTAATTTAAATTGAAGTGATACGCTTTGACACGAAGGTACAAAAGTTCTAATTGTTTGAGTCGCTTCATACGGTAATTGAATATTCCAAATTAATGGAGTTCAAATTGATTTTTCTTATAATGAAGTACTTTTACCACTATTAAATTTAGACCAACAATATACCGTTGCTGACGCAGTTAGTCGTGGTTTCTTTGTTGGAGGAACTACACCAACAATGAATACAACAGATGGTTCATGCATACGTTTAGGCTCTAATGACTACACGGGAACTGATTTCCCTGATGCTTCTTGACTTGGTATTGTTGATGCTGCAATAGTTACATTAGATACTTGCCGTCCAAGAGGTTATAACGAAACTTGAGATACTAACAATGATTGAATCCCACTTGGTTCAAAATCACATGATTTCCACCTAAGATTAGCAAATTTTTGACAGAACGTGCGTTTAGTTAAAAAAGTTGATCCTGCAACAAACAAAGAGTATGTTCAAGCAGTAATCAATGGAGCGATTAACTGGTCATTTGCTCGAGATAGTAGATGAAAAGAAGATGTTGGTTCAAACTATTCAAATCGTAGTAAAGGTAGTGGTAGTTTTACTACAGCATTTTCTGAAAACATTATTGAACGTAATAGTCCATGAGACAACATCGCTTAAAAAAGAAAAAGAGCAAGATATCACAACCGTCAAAAAAACAAAAAACGGAATATAAAATAATTCGCGAACGAATTATTGCTGGATGAATATTCTTTGCTTTAGCACTTACTTGGAATACAATTCGAATATGAATTACATTAGATCCAAAAATTCTTGGCATTAGTACCTACCATTTTATCGCTCCAAGTACCGTGCTTTTACTACAAATTGCTTGATTCACTAGCTTAATGTTACTTTATAGAAAGATTAAAAGCAGTATTGATATTGTCATGAACAGGGCGGCATTAGTAAAGATTATGTTTGAGTTAATAATGTGTTTTGGAATAAGCATCATCACTTATACCGTAACTGAGATTGCCCTTAATGTTGTTAATTACATGGAATTACTTCCACCTGGTGTCAAAATTGAAGTTGTTAACACCATCGTCTCACGTGTCTTAGATGCAGTCAATTACGCATTATTTGCTTTTTACATAGTAATTACTTTCTATGTTCATAAAACTGCAAAAAAATTACACTTAACAGAAGACTTTACTGTTTAGGGGCGATAATTTAATCGTAATGGAATACTTATCAGTCATTAACTGGTGGATAATCTGCATCATTTATAGTGCATTTTTGTAATTTATTACTAGGTAGTAATTAATATTTTGGATTATGTTGTATAATATATATAACTAAAGACAGTAACGAGCTTCGCTTTAATAATGTTACCGAAGTTAACTTGTGCTGTTTTATAGTAACCTACTAAGAATATGAACAAGGAAGTATTACAACAAAAACAAAGTGAAGTTGAAGCAATTACAACTGTTTTAAAGTCTGCTAAATCTTTTCTAGTGTTTGACTACTTAGGTATAAATGCTAAAGAACTTACCCTACTACGTAAGAAATTACATGATGGTGGTGCAAAATTATTCATTGCTAAAAATAATGTCTTCAACCGTGCTATTAAAAATATTGGTGTTGAAGGTTTCTCTGAAATGAGTGGCCCTACAGCTTTAATTGTTTCTACAGGTGATGAGATCGTTTCATTTAAATTAATCCATGAATTAGCGCAAAAGCATCAATTTATTAAATATAAAGATGGAATATTAGAAAATGCACACATTGCTCCAAGTGCTTTAAGTAAAATTGCTAGCATTCCTGGTAGACAGCAACTATATAGTTCATTATTATCTTGTCTGCAAGGTACTCTTCGTAATTTCCTTTATACACTAACAGCTTATGCAAACACTAAAAAATAATAGAAAGGAGAAATAATAAATGGCTAAATTAACAAATGAACAAATAATCACATCATTAAAAGAATCTACATTAGTAGAGATTAATGAATTAATTAATGCAATTCAAACTGAGTTTGGTGTTAGTGCTGCAGCTCCCGTAGCTGCAAGTGCTGGTGAAGCTACTACTGCTGCTCCAACATCTGTTACAGCTACATTAGTTGAAACTGGTGTTAACAAAATTGCAATCATTAAATTGTACCGTGAAGCTACTGGTTTGGGACTAATTGAATCTAAAACAGCAGTTGAAAAAGGTAATGTAATTATTAAAGAAAACATTAAACCTGAAGAAGCTGCAGAAATCAAAAAGAATTTTGAAGCTCAAGGTGCAAAAGTAAAAGTTGAATAATTTCAACTTTTAATCTGTAATGAACAGTAATTTTATAGTATACTTTAATGTATACATATATTTTTATTGTCCTTATTAACCGATTACATCCAATAACAAGGAAAGGACATAAGTTTTTTATGTGTAAAGAAAAGAGTTAATCTACAAGTATCTTCGCAAGGTTATTATGAAGTATAACATATTTGTAGTGCTCTAGGGCGTATAGGACAATCAGTGATGGTTGTCCTTACTTTTACTTTTTTTGATAATTTAAGATTATTTGGATCTTTTTGTTAAAAATTAGGAAATATTTTTTAATTTTATTATATTGTTCAAGACATGTTTAAATAATATTAATTATTACTAAAAGGAGAGTCAAACATTTTTAAAGTTACAGGTACATTGATTATATGCGAATTTACCAGTTTCAAAACATTTGATTATTGGCTTATGGGATTTAACATTTTGGTTGAGCTTAGAATCTGCTCTTTTGTTGCATCGTTCTAATATGTCTTTTGGAATGTAAAAATATGTGCTCTCACCCATACCAAATATTATAATTCAATCACTAATTTACCTATATGTTATAATAATAACATGAGTGAATCATATATATCAACGATAACTAAAAAATCAGAGATAGTTTATACTAACATTATTAAAATTGGCCGTTTACAAGCACCACGTCCTTTTGTTGAACAAGAAACAAAGCGTTTAAATGAAGCTCACAAGGCTGAACTACAATCTGGTAAGATGAATGCTACACATATAAATCAAATTGTACAAAATTCAGTAATGCAAAGAAACATAATCGAAGCTACAAAAGAATATTTAAAAAACTTTATTGTTATTAAGTTTGATGAGAGTGATGTTGCTAAAACTATTGCTGACCTTAAAGTAAAACAACCTCAAATCCCAGAAGCTTCAGTAAAAGAAATTGCTGAACGTATCATATATGAAAATATCATATTTAGTTTCCTTAGTAAGGAATGAAATATTGAAGTCAAAGATGAAGATGTTAATAAAGCGCTAGATGAAATGTACCGTGCCACTAACCAATCTATCCGTGAATATAAAACAGATAAGGCAAAATATGAACAATTTAGAAAACAAGTTCAAGTTCAAAAGATATTAGCGGCAATCAATACCCACTTCAAAATTACAGCTGAAGTTGATTTGACTCAAGGTCCAGAATTACCAAAACCACAACCTAAATCATAGTTTATAGTTTATAATAAAATAATTACATAAATATTGTAGTGTAACAACAACACTTTTACATTTGCACAAATTTATCTTTTAGTATATAATATAAATATGATGGAGAAACATTTATATAAAGTTTTATGTTTAATAGTAGTTGCAACATTTGCTATTGTTTGTATTGCATCACCTATTTTGCTTAGTATTTTACCAAAAGCACCCCAACTAACCAATACCCTCATAGAGAAATTGGCGAGTCCACAATTTCTGTAGAAATACAGCAATCAGATTATGTGTTTATCGGCAAGGATTCGAATGGATTTTTTTCTGCCAATTTGAAAAATACTGGAAGTTATTATACTAATGATGAAAAAGAAAGAGATTCGTATGAAAATCTTATTAAGGGCAGGGGTGAAAATGCTAATCGTGGAATTTTAGGTCATAATTTTACGAAAGGAATATACTGTGGTGAGGGAATGATTTCAGGTGCATTATTTTAGAAGGGTTTTACTGCCATGTGCTCTTTTTATTCCTTTAACTTTAACTAGTTGTGCCCCTCCTAAACAATATTGGGGTAGGAAATATTTTGATACACATGCGGATTACTATGTTTGAAAATGCAGTGAGTTGGAGAATTTTGCTTTTTCATCCAGAGCTTTTCTGATGCAATATGGTGGTGCCACACTTAATATAAATTGACCATACAATAATGTACTTCCAATAAGTATAGCACCGTCAAATTCCCCCTCATCTTGGGAGTGTTTTGACGGGTTTTTGTCTGAAGATTTAATTACGGACGCTAAGATGAATGCTGGATATTATACAAAACAGATATGAGAACCTTTCTATAATCGTTCAGTGGTTTTTTGAAAACATACAGATTATTATGATGTTTATTTTTGTTATAGATTTATCAATGTAATTGAAAGCACAGATGACAAAATCAGATCACTAGCGAACCGCCGTGAGTTGGCTACTAATTGGACACTTGAAACCGAGTTGAAGGAAGATGATATTCATTTTTTTCCAATAGAGACGGAAGTTGAAAATTTTCCTGATGATGTCTTACTAAGATACAATGGCATTAAAAGTTTCTTTTTATCAAACAAGAAATTAACTTTTAATTCTTCTATACAAAATGAGAGCAATTTCGTATTCCCTATAGGAGCACCATATCGAGATATATACCCTGATGGAGTGCCATTTCAAGGGGTAGAATGGGATCACTACTTTGATAAACGAAGAAATATCACAATACACAAACTAACACTTAATAATTAGATATTTGATTACATGAATTTTTTAGCGATATTTATAAATATTATTTGAATTTTAAAATCAGAACCCTAGTGACCTAGTATATTCACCAAACTCACCTAAAACAGGTTTAAAAAACTGGGCTTATTTTTAAGCATATAATATAAATATCATGAAGTCACAGCTATTCAAGGCTACATATTTAATAACAATGTAACTTTTATTGTCTACGCTGCATCATCTATTTTATCTAGTGTTTTAACAAAAACACTCATAAATAAGGAGCGTGTTGTTTAATGTCAAAGAAATGATTTCAGGTGTGTTATTTTAAAAAGATTTTACTGCCATGCGCTCTTTTTATTCCATTGACTTTAACTAGTTGTATGCCTGAATTTAAATGTGGTAGGAAATATTTTGACACTCATGCAGATTACTATCTATGAAAAAGTAATGAGCTAGAAAAAAGTTTTTTCCATTCTAAGGCTTTTGGAATACAACGTGTTACCTATCTCCCATATGATAATTACCCACATAATTATCTACTTCCGCTAAGCATAACGCCACTAAATTCGCCACCATCTTGAGAATATTTTGATGTGTTTTTGTCTGAAAATTTAATTACCGATGCTAAGATGAATACCGAACTTTCTGAATATTGAAAAAAGATGTGGGAATCTTTCTATGATCGTTCAGTGGTATTTTGAAAACATACAGATTATTATGATGTTTATTTTTGTTATAGATTTATCAATGTAATTGAAAGCACTGATGACAAAATCAGATCAATAATAAACCCTCGTGAGTTTGCAACTAATTGGACACTTGAAACAGAATTGAAGGAAGAAGATATTTATTTTTTTCCAACAGACACAGAAGTAGAAAATTTTCCTGATGATGTTTTACTGCGATACAATGGTATCAAAAGTTTCTTTTTATCAAATAATAAATTAACTTTTAATTCTTCTGTGATGCGATATGTTGACAAATCTATGTACCCAACAGGAGTGCCGCAACAGCCGTTAGAATGGGTAAACCACTTTGATAAACG
>JAITWZ010000037.1 GCA_031284985.1 Mycoplasmataceae bacterium | reverse complement strand
GATGTAAATAGTCTTGATAAAAAAGATAAAGATAGTTTTTTATATTATTTTTTTAAGAAATATGCTAGTATTTGAATCCCAACAGATACCGGGCCTGGTGACATAGAAGGCAAGGGGGGCATATATGATGTTTTTTCTATGGCAAATAATTTGTGTGGTTATCTTTGTCGATATGTTTGCAATTCTAAGTAATTATCATCCTAATTTATTTTATACTTCTTGGTATATTATCGTGAATATTTTTATGGTTATATTTATTACATTAATAATAATCGGTAAAAAGAAAGCTACAAAAATATATGGTACAAATAGAGAAGTAAAACACAAAAGAGTAAAACCGCTAAAATAATAACTTGTATGATTTTGCATATTCCCAATTAATTGGACCCAAGCAACGTTTTGGTTAGTTTTACCAAGTGTGTCGGTTGTGCTCTCGTTACTTCTTTTTTTATAGCCATGTGTTGGGTTTTTACAAACTCTCCACTTTCGAGGGCCTAATCTATCACAAAATAACTATAATAACAAAGTAGTCTGATATCGATTGATATTTAAAACTGTTATCTTATAATGGTAAGTCTTTTTTCTTAAAGACAATTCCACCTAATGTGTAGAATCCAGCAGAAATGATTGCCATAATTCCATAGAATAGAATTCACATATTTTTTTCCATTCCCTTTTTAGGTATTGCATCAGCGCCACCTCTTCCTAAAGGACTAGAACCACTACTAACACTTATGCCATAGATGTTATTAATTACATCTTTTGAAAAGAAACTATTGATTGTTAAGTATTTGAAGAACTCTAAATCTGTACTAATTTGCATCATGATTGTTAATACGTAGAATAAGATTGGTATTCCACCACCAACAGCTAACGATAGCTTAGATAAATTGAAATAACATGAAGCTGCAAAAGCTATGGAACTGATCATAACTGTGAAAAGGATAAAACCAAAATATGCAATAATCAATTTTCCAGCATTAAAAGATACACCAGTAGCTGCAAAAATAATAATGTTTGCCACACAAACTAGTGTATACATTGAGACTACTGAACATAACATGAATGCTGTTTGCGTGTTTGTAACCGTACTTCTTCTAATTGGTGTTGATAGGATGTATGCCATAGAACCACGGTCGATTTTTGAAGCAATTAAACTATTAGCTACTAGAATTGTGTAAATTAGAGCTAGGAATGTACCGATCATTGAAGTAAACATTGTAATAACAGTTACATCCACATTGTTAGATGCACCAGTAAGACCATTTAAAGATAATATCGATCTCGCATTATCAAGTGCGCTTGAATTTTGGAATCAACTATTAAGTTCTATTATCAAATCTGCACCAAAGAACCCTTCAAATGATCCATATAATATTTTTCTAACATCCGCGTCAGATGCTAATGAAATGTAGACATCAAAATATCTGATGTGATTCTTAAGTTCGGCAATACTTGTAATTTCACCCGGGGCAGTTGGCATGGTAGTGTAATAATATAACGGATTATAGATCTGTGCAATATCAAAATCCTTATATTCATCACGTGCCAAAAGTTCTCCAACTGATGTTATACTTTTGTCATCAAATAAAAAAAATGGCCCTTTGTTAATTTCAGTAATTTGATCAGTAATAGCATTAGGGATGAAGAATGAAAATAGGATGATAAATAAAACAGCAGCTGCACTAATAATAATCCAAATTTTCAAATTCTCCATAATAGTTTGTTTCAATAATGAAAAATTAACTAAATTTTGAAAGAAAACCTTAACCTTTGAAGGGTTAGTGTTTGGGTTTAATTGAACTTTTTTAGTTTCTGGTTTGTTTTGTATTTGTATTTGTTTTTTCATTATGATTGCTCCTTTCTAGGTGCGAACGCTTCTTTAAATTTGTGAGCGAGCGAGTGCTTTATTTCACTAAAGAACTTGAGTTTAAAGCGGGTCAGATACTTTATAAATTTTTGAATTTGAGCATTTGGTACAGTTACAATAATTTGTAAAGAATCATCTTTTTGTTTGTGTATTTTACATATTTTATTTTCTTTAGTGAATTTTGTTAATTCAAGCGGTGAAGCAAAACCAAGTCGATATAATTTATTTTCATTATGTACTAATTTTTCAATATTTATTCTATCAATAATTTTACCACTATCAATAAAGATTACATTATCACAGCAACGTTCAGCTTCTAAAAAAATATGTGTTGAGAAAATAATTGTCTTACCTTTGGCTTTCTCATTGTTAATAAGTTCGATAAATGTATCACGCATTAAAGGGTCTAAGCCAGTTGTTGGTTCATCAAATATTAAAATTTCTTTATCACGGATAAATGCTGATACAATGGCAGTTTTTTGTTTCATACCTTTACTCATAGTTTTTAATTTAGCTCTTGTATCTAGCGCTAAATCCTTCGCAATAGTTCTAGACTTTGATAAGTTATTAACTCCTTCAAGTTGTGATTGGGCTTTTAAAAATGAGTCACCAGTTGGTAATAATGGGAATCCAATTTCTCCTGGAATGTAAGCAATCTTATCTTTTAAAATAGCAGCATCTTTTCATGGGTCTAATCCAGCAACTGTTACTTTACCTGAATTTTGTTTTACAAAACCCATTAAATGTCTAATCAATGTAGTTTTTCCAGCACCATTAATTCCAATAATTCCTAAAGTTTCACCCTTTTCAATTTTAAGGTCAATGTTACTAATACCATTTTTTTCAGAGAAGATCTTGGTAATCTTATTAAATTCAATATAACTCATAATTACTTAACATCACCTCCTTTTTTATAAAAGTGCATGAAATAATCTTCCAATGTATAAACATCTTCAGCGATATATTTAATATCATAATCAGCAAGAGTCTTTAGGAATTGATTAATATTTTTATCAGAGACTTCAACGTGTACTTGTAGTTTGTCAGCATTTTTATCAATATATATTAGTTTATTTTTAATAAAAGCATGGTAATCTTCACTTTTCTTAAATTCTATTTTATATTTTTTTTCATTTTGGATTTTAACATCTTTAATATCACATGTTGAAATTATTTTACCTTGTTTAATAATGCTTAAACGGTCACATAATGCTTCAACTTCTGCATATATATGAGATGAAAGTAATACAGTTTTACCAAGTTCTTTCTGTGACTTAATGTACTTAATAAAAACTTCTTGCATCATTGGATCTAACCCAGATGTCGGCTCATCAAGTACCAAAACACTAGGATTGTGCATAAAAGCTACAACGATTGCTAATTTACGTTTTTGTCCTAATGACATATATTTAATTACTTTTTTAGTATCAAGGTCAAATAACTTTGCAAGTTCTTTTGCGTAGTTAAAGTTTTTAAGTTTTCTCAAGCCACCAACAAATTTAATGAAAGCATTTCCTGATAAACTTTCAGGGAAGGCTAATTCACCAGGTAAATATCCAACATCATTCAAAACATCAAGTTGATTATTTCAAACAATCTTATTGTTGATTAAAACATCTTTGCTGTTTTCGGGATGTTGAAAACCCATGATATGTCTAATAGTAGTAGTTTTTCCAGCACCATTTGGTCCTAAATAGCCATAAACTTCACCTTTTTTAACATGTAAATTAACATTAAAAATACCACGACCAAAACCATAATCCTTTGTTAAATTATTAACTTTAATGACATATTGATTTTCAGTTGAAGATTTTGCTGTTTGACTCATTTCCAAGTATATAAATATATTATACTATATATAAGCATATATGTAAATATATATGATATTAGATTGGTGAAAAGGTAGTAACTTTTTGTTGTAGACATGTTAATTGTGTATAATATAAGTATGTTAGTTGATACTAGAGTCGAAGAAAAAGAGACCTTAAATAAGGGTTTTAATCCAAACGTACAGAATAATCAAGTTCCTGCAACTGCGTCTGGTGCTTCTAAATTTGGATTTTGAACATTAACAGTTTTTACTGCTGGAATATTCGGCATGGTTGTTTGAGTTTCTCGTTCTAATGCTTTTAATCGTTTACAAGTAAAATATAATGAAGCAGCTTCAAATATTGATGTTCAATTGAAGAAACGTCGTGATACATTAATTAAAATGGTTGATGCTACTAAATCTGCATTTAAATATGAACGTAGTATTTTAACTGATATTACTCAATTACGTACTGCTTCTAACTTCTCTCCAAGTAAAGGTGGTTCACAAAACGTGGCTAAGTTGGATGGAGTTTATTCAAAGATGTTGGCAACATTTGAAAATTACCCTAAGCTTGAATCAGTTGCTGCTGTTCGTGATATGATGCAAACTGCTGATTATACTGAACGTGAAATAGCTGCTTCTCGTCGTTTGTACAATGCTGCTGTTAATGAATTTAATGAAATGCTATATATTTGACCTAACAATGTTGTAGCTGCTTCTAAGAAACTTTATAACGCTCCATTATTTGCAGCTACTGCTGAAGATCGTAAAGACGTTAGTTTAAAAATTGAAGAATAATATTTCAATCCTATTTCTTTAAGTTTAAAGTAGCTTATTTTATTAATTAACAACATTTAGTTAATGACCAAAAATCGATGTTGACACTAAAATTTGGTCATTGAGTGTTATGGAAATAGTAAGAGAAGAATATCTAAATAAGTTGTTATGTTGAAAAGAGAAACATGTAATAAAGGTTGTTACAGGCGTGAGACGCTCTGGAAAATCGACAATTCTCAATCAATACATAAGTAAAATTAAAAATGAATTTGATATCAAAAAAGAGCAAATACAAGCGTATGATCTTAATGATATTAAGTTCCAAGAACTAACGTGCGTGTAAATGTATTACCAACTATATAACATGCTATTATAACCATTTTCAATACCTATATATTAGTATCTATTTTACTGTTTAATATGAAGTTAAAATTAATTTTATATAATAAACATATGAAAATAGCTGTACTTGTAGCTCCTGGCTCTGAAGATATTGAAACAGTTGTACCGACGGACTTATGACGCCGAGCAGGTATCTCTGTTACCTTAATTAGTATTTTACCTAATAAAGAGATTAATCTTTCAAATAGCATCAGAATTATAACTAGTACGACATTAGCTGATGAGAATTTAAGTGATTATGATGCTTTTTTCTTGCCTGGTGGTTCTGGAATCAAGTATTTGGATGATGAACATGCTGCTAAATTTATTGAATTTGCTAAAGCTAATGCTAAAAATGAAAAAATTAAATTCTTAGCAATATGTGCAGCTGCTAGTAAATTTGGTGAATGAAACATGCTTACTGATATTAGTGCTACAGGTTATCCAGGAACAACTAGCACATACCAAAGTACATACGTTGATAAGCCAGTTGTGGTATGTAAGAATTTCATTACCTCACAAGGTCCTGGAACAAGCTTTCAATTCGCTTTAGCAGTAATTAGTGAGTGTTTAGGCAAAGAAAAAGCTGAAGAAATCAAAAAACAGACAATATATTAGTTTATAGCTCTTATTAAGCAATTTATTTGAGGATAAATCGCTATTTTTGATATAAGAAAAAAGTAAAAAATATGATATTTTCATTTTTTTTCTGTCATTACTATATTAGAAGGTAAAACTGCGAAATAATTTTCGACATGTTGGAATTATATGACAACTTTTTTCCTTACTATAGTAAGCATAAGTTTCCTACATGTCGATATTTTTTCAAAAGTATAAGTTTAAGTCTATAATAGAATTAAGATGGCTATCAGAGTATTAAAAAGAGATGGTAAGAAGGTAGAATTTGATATTAAAAAAATTTATGTAGCGATTAAAAAAGCCGCGACTAATGAAAACATCAAAATTAAACCACTAATTGCTCGAAAAATCGCTAAAATCATCACTTTTAAGGTTCGTGCTGGCAAAAAAGACGTTCAGATTGAGGAAATCCAGGACTTGGTCGTAAATGAGCTAAAAAAGCAGGGTTATGAGCAATTGGCTAATAAATACCAAGAATATCGTCTAGCAAGAACTAAAACTCGTGAATCAAAGCTTAAAATTATGGATGACATCCACAAGATTGGTATTCAAACAGACCGTGATAATGCTAATGTTGGTAATAATTTCTCAGCAAAATTACTCAGAATTGCTTCTGAAGCCAACAAATGGCATATTTTAAGTCAATTGTTACCAGTTGAGTTTGCTAATGCACACATTGATGGTGATTTGTATATCCATGACCTTGATTCTTATAATTTAACAACTAACTGTTTACAAATTCCGACTGGTAAATTATTAGCTGAAGGTTTTGATAATGGCTATGGATATATTAATTCTCCAAAATCGATTGAGGTTGCTGCTGAACTTTCATGTATTATGTTGCAATCTAGCCAAAACGACCTATTTGGTGGTCAAGGACACCCCAATTTCGATAATGATTTAGCCCCTTATGTTAAATTAACATACCAAAAAATATTAGCTGAATTGAAACAACAACAAGTGCCTAAGAAAGAAATCACAAAATTAGCTCGCGCAAAATTAATACGTTCAGTTTCCCAAGCAATGCAATCAGTTGTCTATAATTTAAACTCAATGCATTCACGCGCTGGTTCACAAGTTCCCTTCTCATCACTTAATATTGGTATTCCAGATTCTCCTGAAGCTGCCATGATTTGTCAAGCATTTTTAGAAGAATACTTAAAAGGTCTAGGAAACGGTGAACAACCTATTTTTCCTAATGTTATTTTCCGTGTAAAAAAAGGTGTTAATCGCGATCCTGGTGACCCATATTATTATTTATTTAAAATTGCTTGTCACACAGCTAGTCAAAGAATGAATCCAACATTTATGAATATTGATGCTGATTTTAATATGCAACATTACGAAAACGGTATTTATCCTGCTACTATGGGATGTCGAACATATGTCATGTCTAATGTTAATGGTAAACAAGGTTCTGAAGGACGTGGTAATATTGCCCCCAATACAATTAATATTGTCAGACTAGCAATTACTGCCAAGAAAGACATTAATAAATTTTTCACATTATTTGATGAGAAGATTGACTTAGCTAAGCGTCAATTGTTACACCGTTATGATGTTTTAAAAAAATTAAAAGCTGTTGATTTACCTTTTGCTGCAGGACAACGATTAATGGTTGGTTCAGAGAAATTAAAACCTAATGATTCAATCGAACCGATTTTAAAACAAGGAACATGGTCAATTGGTTTTATTGGGCTAGCAGAAACATTAAAATTATTAACAGGTAAGCACCATGGTGAAAGTAAAGAGGCTCAAGAATTAGGACTTAGAATTGTGTCTCATTTGCGCAACCGTCTTGATGAATTTAAAAGACAATATAAGATGAATTGATCTTGTTATGCAACCCCAGCTGAAGGATTAAGTAACAAATTTACAATACTTGATGAAAAGAAATATGGTAGTATTCCATGAATTACAAGTAAGGGATTTTATACAAACTCATTCCATATCCCAGTTGATTTTCCAATTTCTTATGCTGAGAAAATTGCCATTGAAGCACCATACCATAAATTATGTAATGCTGGACATATTTCATACATTGAGTTTGATGCAACACCAACTGGAGAGCAAATTGAAAGAATTGTTAGACATGCTTATACCACTTCTAATATTAACTATATCGGGATTAACTTTCATATCCGTTATTGCTTAGATTGTGCTAAAAAAATAAAGGAAGGAAAGAAAACTCGCACGAAAAAAATGCATGAAGAGGCCTTAAAGTCTCCTGCGTGCCGAGTGTGTGATTAATAAAATTAGCACTCTCAACACTCATTTGCTAATTTCATAGTATAATATAATTAAGTATGGCTACAAAACAACCTTCATTAATAACTCGTGATATCGTTGCTTTACCTGGTGGTGAAGTAACTGTTGCTGCTGGACGAGAACGTTCAATCGCTATTGCTGAATGATATTTAAAGAATAAAGAAGACAACAAAAAGATCGTTATTGCAACACAAGTTGACTCTTTGATTGAGATCCCTCACCAAAAAGATATCTTCCCCACAGCTGCTTTATGTGAAATTGTTAGTGTTACAAAGAGTTTAACGCAAGATACATATTCGATTGTTGCCAAAGCTGTTAAGCGTTTTCTAATTAGTGCTCTATATACTGATAATGATTATTATGAAGTTGATGGTGAAATATTAAAAGATGTGGGGACAACAAGTCCAGCAAATAGTAAAAATTTAGCTGAGCTTAAGAAATTACTTTTAGATAGTACATTATATGTAAATAAAGAATTTAAAAAGACAGCTGCTAAAATATTTGAAGACAATAAAAATGTTGGTGATCTAGTTGACCAGGTCGCAATTTTATTAACTGATGGTGATTTAACAAGATATAAATTGATTCGTCACGATATCCTTTCTGAGATTAATGTTACTAAGCGTATTGCTAATTTAATTAACTTTATTCGTCTTGATGCAATTGATGATACAACTAAAAGACAGATTGACCAAACAATCAATGACCGAACAAATGATACATTAGCTAAACAACAAAAAGAATATTATTTAAGAGAGAAGATTAAAGTTACAAAGGATGAACTTGGTAAAATCAATCCCAAAGAAAACGACATTGCTGGTTTTAGAAATCGTCTAGAAAATAACCCATATCCAGAAAATATTCGTGAAAAAGTTGACTATGAAATTTCCAAAATTGAAACAAATGGTTTTTCACAAGAAAATGCCATTTCAAAATCTTATATTGAATGATTATTAAGTCTACCATATTGACAAGAAACTGTTGACAATTACAATGTTAAACATGCTAAAGAAATTTTAGATAAGACTCACTACGGTTTAGAGAAAGTTAAGGAAAGAATTATTGAATATCTTGCTGTGCGTGCTCGTAACCCTAAAGGTAAGTCACCTATTTTATGTTTAGTTGGACCACCAGGAGTTGGTAAAACTTCGTTAGCAATTTCGATTGCTGATGCACTTGGCAAAAAATTTGTTAAGGTGTCTTTGGGTGGAGTACATGATGAGTCAGAAATTCGTGGTCACCGTCGTACATACCTTGGTTCAATCCCTGGACGTATTATTAAGGGTATGAAACAAGCTGGTGTTGTTAACCCGCTATTTTTGTTAGACGAAATTGATAAAATGTCTAATGATGGTCAACATGGTGATCCTAGTAATGCTTTACTTGAGGTTTTAGATCCAGAACAAAATACAATGTTTAGCGATAACTATATTGAAGAGCATTATGATTTGAGCAGAGTATTTTTTATCGGTACTGCCAACTATATTGAACAAATTCCATGACCACTTCATGACCGACTAGAAATTATTGAATTAACATCTTATACAGATAATGAAAAACTTTCAATTGCTAATAATTATTTAATTAAGAAAATTCAAGAAATTACTAATATTTCTGAGAAACAATTTTCTTTCACTCAAGAAGGATTAAAATATATTTTACACCACTATACAAGAGAAGCTGGTGTACGTGATTTACAACGTCAAATTGAAAAAATTGCCCGTAAGTTTGCTGTTAAGTTACAAGATGATGAAAATTTAAAATTAGTTGTTACGCCTGATGTTATTAAAGAATATTTAGGTAAGCACTTATATGAATATGGACAAAAGGATGCTGTACCATTACATGGTGTTGTTAATGGCATGGCCTATACAACAGCAGGAGGTGACTTATTACCACTCGAAGTTACATTCTTTCCAGGAAAAGGAAATATTACAATTACAGGTAATTTAAAAGAAACCATGAAAGAGTCAGCACAAGTGGCTTTAGGATATGTTCGTGCAAATGCTGCAGCTTTTGGGATTGCTAGTGATTTTGATTTTAACTCACGTGATATTCATATCCATGTTCCCAATGGTGGTGTTCCTAAAGATGGACCAAGTGCTGGTGTTGCTTTAACAACAGCCATTATTTCAGCTTTAACAAAACGAACTGTTCCTAGTAATATTTCAATGACTGGTGAAATCATGTTACGTGGTAAGGTTGGAATTATTGGTGGTGTTAAAGAAAAAATTATTTCAGCAGCACGTGGTGGTATTAGTGAAGTATTCTTACCAAAAGATAATGAACGTTATTTAGAAGATGTTCCTAGCGAAATATTAGATACTGTAACAGTGCATTTAGTTGAACAATATATGGAAATATATAATGCTATTTTTGCTAACGGCAAAACTAACCAATATGTTAAAAAACCTAATCTAACGCATTAACAATAGATGGGTACAAAAATAAAACACGAAAAAATTAGACGTAAGCAAACTACAGGTGAAGAGATAGCAAATGCCATTACTCATGGCATAATGGTGTTATTTGCAATTGCCATCATGGTTGTTTTGTTGACGCGTTCACACTACCAGGCAATTAAAATATTTTCAGCAATCGTCTTTGGTGTCTCAATGATTGTTTTATATATCAACAGTTGTTTATACCATTCCTTAACAAATAATACAGCTAAAAATAAAGTATTCCGTCGCCTTGATCATGTCTCAATTTATTTATTGATTGGTGGAACATATGCCCCAATATTACTTACTTTAGATACTTTGCAAACACCATTATTTGCTGGTTCATTAAGTATTGGTATTTCAACTTTCATTGCACAGTGGGTGCTAATTGCAGTTGGGATTACGTGTAAATGTGTCTTTTTTAAAAAATACCACTGAATTCATGTCATTACTTTTCTTCTATTGGGCTGTTTATGCTTTATCTTTGTTGATAAGTTATGAGCAGCAGGTCCATTATTTTTTTGATTAATAGTTGGTGGTGGTTTAGCATATGTTATTGGGATTGTATTTTACATCATTAAAAAAGTTAAATATTTTCATTTTGTCTGACATATTTTTACCATGATTGGAACTGTGCTACATGCTCTAGCAATTGTCCTTGTAATTTATCAATAATCTTTTAGTAAATGTCATATTAAATTTTGTGTTTTGTTTTATGCCTGCTGACTGTACTTTTACTTTTCTTTGCTTTTGTAGCTGGTGTATCACGTAAAGTTTCTTCTTTATATAGGGTGTTACTTTTTGGTTAATGTATTTCTTAATACCTTTTATTTTTACATTGTTTTCATTAATGGTTATACTCGTAATATATATAAAGAAAACATACAAAAATCCAAAAACCAATGTGTTCTGCTACCTCAAACACAATACCCCAAAAGTCATGGCTGTATAGTTCAACGAATAGAATGCATAAAGTAACTAAAGTGATAAATGAGCTAATAATTAAAAAACCAATGATTATGTTGAAAGTTTTGAGCGCCGTAGAATGTTCGTATCACATTATTGAGTTAATTGTGAATATAGGCGGATAAATATCACTATACTGTATGCTTTTATCCATTTACTTAGATATTTGTTCATGCTTATATTATATCTTTACTGCTAAATGCTTTAAACAGTCTTCCTAAAACTGTCCAGTTTTTGAAAGACTGTTAGAGTGTTCCTACTAAGATTATATAATAATAATATGATAAACAAACAGGGTACGATTGAAGCAATTTTGTTCATTTGTGGTAAAGAAGGTTGCCCCAGTAGTAATTTACGTCGCTATTTAAATCTTGAAGCAGAACAATTGCAAGATTTAATTAGTGAAATTAATAAAAGATATAAGGAAGATCCTAATAGTCCCTTTATTATCCATATTTATGATAATAACTACTACATGCTAACAAAACCAGAGTTAAAAAATGTGCTTGATCAACTAAATGTAGTAAAAGTGAGTCGTAGTCCAATTTCCAAAACTCTTTTAGAAGTACTAGCAATTATTGCCTACAACCCAGATTGTACATCAGGCAAAATTGCTGAAGTTCGTGACACTGACTCTAGTGGTTCAATTGACCGTCTCATTAAGTTGGGACTTGTTAGTAATGATGGGCGTGCAGATACACCAGGTCGTCCATATAAGTTTAATGTTACTAAAAAATTCTATGATTTGATTGGTGTCCGTAGTTTTGGGGCATTGCCAAAACTAGATTCATCTTTTGAGATTGATGATGAAACTGATTTTTTCGATTCAAATCGTGGCAATGGCAAAGAAGAGGTTAAGCAGGCTAAAGCTTTATTAATATCTGAAGATGGAATGGTTGGAACTGAGGAATTGTTAAAAGAAACATCACAAAGCACAACAGCAGATAAATCATCTGATACTGTACAAGAAGAGGGAAATGGCAAAATATTTGACGATGTAGTTGAAGATGATAAGCAAAATGATAAAATAGCTCCTACCAATAACTTATCTAGTGATATTGATGACCCATTTGGTGACTCACTTGATGATGCTATTAATGAATTGATTGACGAAGAAACAAAAGATGAAGATGACAGCAATGATAAGTTAGACTAGTGTCTTTTAAACAAACCAAACAATAATATTAGTTTTTCATAATTTACCATAAATATATAATATATTTATGCCAGTTCAAATACCTGCTTTCATGCATTCAACTCGCACGCTTGTTGAATACTTTGAAACATTAAAAAATAAATATGATACATTAGTAATTTATTCGCAAGCTAATCTAGCCTTTTCTGCCAAAAAATATGAAGAAGCTGAAAAATTATATGTTGAAGCAATTGGTAAGGGTGATAAAGAATCATTAATTGGATTAGGAACGTTATACCGTGAAACAAAACGTTATAGTGATGCTATTAAGGTTATGCTGGCTTTATGAGAACTTGGTGACCATTCTGATAATGTCTTGATGGAAATTGGTAATACATTTGAAATTGAGAAAAACTACGATGAAGAAATAAAATTCTTTGCTCAAATATTACATGAAGATAATAATGCTAGGATTTCTCATGCTTTTATTGGTAATGCCTATTATTATAAATTAGAAACTGCAAAAGCAAGGGTTAATTATGAAGATGCAATTAATAATGGCTATAATTTCATAGCACCTAAGTTGCTTGACATATATATAAGTATTAATGAGATTAATGAAGCAAAGAAATTAGTTGAAACATTAAATAAATCAGGTTATAAAGTATCCAACTATGATATTGGAAGGGTATATTTTGAAGCAAAGCAATGAGTTGAAGCAAAAAAATATCTTTTAAAGTGTGATTTACATGACATTAATGTGCTTGATAAATTAGGAACATTATCAACATACACAAAATCTGTGGAAGAAGCACAGAGGTTTTATGATGAATTATTTAAATTAAGCCAAGAACCACGATTTTTACAAACATATAGTTACTTTATGTATGAAATGAAGAAATATGATCGAGCAGCTCCCTATCTATTGATATTGTCACAGAAACATAAAGATATTAAAGCTCTTAATATGTTAGCAACAATATATGAGATGCAAAATAACTTTGACGAAGCTAATAAGTTATACTTGGAAGCAATTGTACAAGGTAATGTTAATAGTTTGTACAACATTGGTTTAATGCATCTTAAAGCTCAAAAAATTGATTTAGCTAAGAGATACTTAACTGAGGGTTCAAATAAGGGAGTTGCTGAGGCTTCATTATTGCTCTCACAAGTTTTTTTAGAAGAAAGCGATAATCGTAATTCCCTTAAATATTCTTTGGCTGCTATTCAACAAGATATTGATCCTGCAAAAATTGTTGATACAAAGTTTAGAATTGCTACTCTATATGCTGTACTTGGTGAGATTCCCAAAGCTATTGATTTCCTAGAACAAATACAAGAAAATGATGTCACATCACGTTTTCTACTAGGTAACATATATACTGATCAAAAAAAATATGAACTTGCTAAGCAGTATTTTTTATCAGTTGACCCTACACAAATTGATGACCCTGATCACCTATATTGAATTAATTTTTCTAAAGTATTGATTAAGCAGCGATTTTTTGAAAAAGCTAAAGGGATTATTATTCCCCTAGCTGAGCAAGGAATACCTAAAGCATATTGTTTAGCAGCATTAGTAGCTTCATATAACGAAGATATTGTTAAAGCTAACCATTATTTATCTTTAGCAGTTAATGTATTAAAGGGCAAGGAATTGGGTGAAGCATATTGGATCATTGGTAATATTAGTTTTAATCAAACAGATTTCAATCAATTAATTAAGACTAATTTTGCCCCAATTATTGACTCATACAAAAATGCTATTAAAAATGGATATTATGATGCTTACTATGAACTTGGTGAAATCCAATATTGACAAGGTAAAACTTCTGAGGCCAAATCACATTATACAAATGCTTTAGGGTTTGTCACTGATAGCCGACTAATTAATACATATCACGCATTATCTGATATTGCCCTTGAGGAAAATGACATCTTAGCTGCTACTAATTATTTAATTGAAGCAGGTAAGTTAGGCGATATGTCAGCTGTTTTTCACATTGGTCTAATTTATAAAAATAGGCTTGATGAAGCACTTGCTTTCTTTAAACCAAAAATTAATATTGATAATTTATATGCAGTTATTTTAGGACGTATATATGTTGAAAACGATGACCAAAAAAATGCTGTCCTATGTTTTAATATCGGATTACATAATGGTTATAAATATGCCTTATATGAAGTTGGAAAATTATATGAAAAAAGAAACGATTTAACAAAAGCAAGTGATTACTACCTACAGGCTACTAAGTTTGAAATTCCATATGCATATAACCGACTTGGTGTATTGGCACAAAATGACAAAAAATATAAAAGTGCATACACATATTATGATAAGTCAGTCAATATGAATAATCCTGAAGGTGTTATGCATATTGCTAGTTTATACGCAATCATTAATAAATTAGAAAAATCAATTCAGTTTTATAATCATGCTATTGAAATTGTTGACCATAAAGAACTTAAAAAAGTTTATTTTAACTTAGGAATTGTTTATTCTAAAATTAAGGTTGTAGACAAAGCTATTGCGATGTTTTTAAAAGCTCATTGATATAAAAACCCTACAGCAATATATAATTTAATTCTTATTTACATAAAACTTAACAAGACTGAAGAGGCACTAAACTATGGTGCAATAATTATAAAACGTATAAAAATGATGGATGAAAAATTGTGCCAAATGGTGATGGGTGATGACTATGTGAATGTTATATACACGATTGGTACGTTTTATTATAACTGTAGAAAATATGATGAAGCATTAGAATTACTCACTAAATTCCCTGAGACTATCAAACCAGAACGTTGACTAGAAAACGGTAATAGATTCTTTCTAATTGGCCAACATGATGTTGCTGCTAATCTTTATAATCATGCTATTGAAAAATTTGCCCCAAATGAATGTGCTGATGTGGCTAGTCAATTTTTAAAAATTAATAAGATAGATATAGCATTTGACTTTTACAAAAAAATAATTCAAAAAATTGACCCAAACGACCAAGTCAATGCTATTGAATTATTTATTAATGCTAAAGAATTTGATAAGGCATTTACTTTTGCATCCCAGATTGGTCCATCATTTGATGCAAAAGCAGGTATCCGTGTCACGAGTGCTTTCTATAAGTCGAGTCAAATTAAAATGGCTATTGACTTTTACCACATTGTTTTCAGTAAATTAGCAATTGCTGAAAAGATCTCATTTGCTAATCTCTTCTTTGAAAGTGGCGATAAGGTAACTGCTCATCAGTTGTATATCGAATGTTTAGGCCAAGCACAAAAAGAAGATGCTATTTTTATTATTAGCAGATTGGGTAGTATATATTATGAATCAAGCAATTGGAATGAGGTAATTACGGCATATGAAAAGATTATTAATTTTGTGGATACAGCCACTTTGAAATATATTGGTTGATATTTAGGGATATCTTATTTGCGTGTTAACCAAGAAGAAAAAAGTTTACAGTTTGCCAATCTTTATTATCCAATGTTCCCTTCAGGGTTTGAGAATGCTGGAGCTCTATATAAAAAATGAGCTGAAGAAGCACACGTTGATTTGAAACAAAAAAGTGCCATTACCATATCTAACTCTGACAAAGATATTGTTGCTCAATCAAAGTTTGATGATAGTTTAAAGAAAAACTCGATTTCAACATAATTATACGCTAAATGCACGGTAAATGTATCAACTTTTTTTGATTAAATTCCTATTTCTTTTTGTACCAAACACCACGCAATTAGAAGTACCACAGTTTTAAGAAGACTGCTTATGCTGCTTGTCATACCAATTTTATATAATAATACTATAATAAGTATTAATATTTAAAATGTTTTTAAAAAAAATGCATCTTGACGGTTTTAAATCATTCGGTCGCCCAACTGAAATTGATTTTTCGCAACCTGTAACTGGTGTAGTTGGTCCAAATGGTTCTGGGAAATCATGTGTTATTGATGCAATTAAGTGGGTATTGGGTGAAAAGTCTCTAAAACAAATTAGAAGTAAAGAAAGCACAGATGTTATTTTTAAAGGTTCTGGATCAGCTGGTGCTGCCAAGTATGCTGAGGTTACATTATATTTTGATAACTCCTCAAAATCATTACATTATGATGGTGTAGAACTTAATGTAACTAAACGCATCGATCGTGAAACTAAAGAATCACAATATTACATAAATGGTGAATTGTGTCGTATGAAAGATGTTGTTGAAATATTTTTGGATTGTGGACTTGGCCGGGGTTCGTTAGGTATAATTTCCCAAGGTGAAGTAAAAGCCTTTCCTGAAGCTAAACCAGAAAATCGTCGTCGTATTTTTGAAGAAGCAGCTGGTATTGGTTTATATTTAAAAGATAAATTAGAAAGTAACAAACACTTAGCAGTAGCTGAAGAAAACTATATACGTAAAAGTGATTTAGTGAATGAAGAGGCCACTGAGATCAAGAAACTTGTTAAACAAGCTGAAAAAGCTAATATTTATAATGAGAAGAAAAAAGAATTAACAAAAATTGATTTGACTATTCTCGCTAAAGATATCAACTATTATTCTGCTAAGCTAGAAACTGTTTTAGCTGAATGTGTGAAACTTGACAACCTGATTGACAAATATAAACCGGACTTAGAAACATTTACGCAAAGTGTTGAAAACAATAAGAAAGAACTTGATACAATTGAGGTTAATATTGATACCATGACTAATGAGCAAAGTTCGATTACAAGTGAGTTAAATGCTTTAAATTTCAAAAAAACTCAATTAACTATGCAACTAGAAACCGAGCTTAGTTCACAAAATTTGCAAAGTAAAATAAATGCATATAAGACCTTAATTGCTTCTACTAAACAAGATATTGCTGATCAGAAAAATCGTATTGTTAAATTAGAAGAAGAAGTTAGTACCTTTCAAAACATTAATGCTGATGCAGTCAATAAATTTAATGAGATGAAACATCAAATCGACGAACGAGATTTTGAATTGCGAGGTTTAAGGGATCAATTAAGAAACCTTAATAATTCTAATAACTGACTTGATCAAGGTGTTAAAACAATTGTTGAAAATAAAAATATGTTTACAGGCTTCAAAGGTTTGATTAAGGATTTTATTGCAGTTGATGAGCAATATGAAAAGGCAATTTATTCAGCATTAGGAAACGCAGGTAATAATGTTATAATAGCTACCAATTTTGACGCCCAACAAGCGATTAATATTTTAAAACAAAATCATGGTGGTAAGGCAACATTCCTACCGCTTGATGATATTCGTGCACGAGGAATTAAGGAAGAATATTTAGAGGTGTTGCAAAACTCGCCAGGTTTTCAAGGTGTAGCTGCTGAATTAATTAAATTCCCAAGAGAGTTTGAAGCTGCTTATCGTCATTTGTTAGGGAGCACGATTGTTGCTGACACGATTGAAAATGCAATTTTAATTTCGCGTTTAACCTATAAATTGTACCGTGTATTTAGTTTAGATGGCGACGTTGTTAATCCTGGTGGTTCAATTACTGGTGGTTTCAATAAAAATAGTTTTAGTAAACCAAAAATGACTGCTGAAGAATTAACAAAAATCATTCTTGACAAGGAGAATGAATATAGTGCTTTACGTTCGCAATTTGAAACATTTGCTAATGAACAAAATGAGACCTTAAATAAAATTAACAGTAAAAATAACCTGAAATCACAGTATATAGATTCAATTGCTAACTTAGAGTCAAAACTATACTCGTATGAACTTGAATATAAACAATACGAAGCCCAAGACCAAAATAAAGATGGTGGTAAATCTTTTGAAAATGAATTAAACACAAACATTGCCAACCTACAAACAAAGAGCGATAAAATTTCCACAGAACTTAATGTAATTAAACAACAGCGTATGCTACTTAAATCAAAACAAGATGACTTTTCTGCAAGGATTAATGATATCCATAGTCAACTTGATAGTTGTCGAAATGCTAAATTAACATCAGAAACAGACAAAATTAAATGTGAAAATATCCTTGCTAATGCTAGAGACAAAATTAATAATACTTATAAACTTACATTGGAATACGTGCAGGAAAATTATCGGGATGAATTACCAATGTCAGATGACCAAGCTAGAGCAATTATTCTAAAATTACAACATGAAATCGATGCTCTAGGTGATATTAATTTCGAGGCTATTAAAGACTTAGACGCAAGACAGAAAGCCTATGAAGAAAATGTTAAGCAATTGGATGAGTTAAAACAAGCATGTGATAAAATTAAGGATGCTATTAAAAAACTTGATGTGAAAGCTAAGAAAGATTTCATCAACACAATTAATAATGTAAATAATACTCTACCAGAAATATTTAAATTCCTATATGGTGGTGGTAGTTGTCAGGTCACTTTAACAGATCCTAATGATTACTTAAATACTGGTATTGAAATTACAGTCACATTACCTGGTAAAACAACTATGCCATTATATTTATATTCAGGTGGTGAGCAAACATTAATTACTCTATCGATACTTTTCTCAATTCTTAAAAATAAATCATTCCCATTGGTAATATTAGATGAAGCTGAAGGAGCGTTAGATATTGCCAATGTTTTGCGTTTTGGAAAAATTATTCGTTCATACAGTCAGAATACACAGTTTGTTGTCATCACTCATCGTTCAGGAACAATGGAATGATGTAATGTGTTGTTTGGTGTAACAATGTTAGCAAGTGGTATCACTAGTGTTTTCAATGTTTCTGTTGATGAAGCAAAGAAGAAATTAGTAACAGATGATGACACTGAATCAGAAACTACTGGTAATTAG
>JAITWZ010000044.1 GCA_031284985.1 Mycoplasmataceae bacterium | reverse complement strand
AATTGTTATCAGTCAGTGAGCACTTGAAGAATTTTGACTTAAAAAATTGGAATTGCGATTAGATGAATTGGAAAAATAGTTAGTATATGGGGTGCTTGACGAATTCATTCTCCGATTCAGAGGGCCCTCGTGGATTGTACGTTGATGCCCCCAAGTGGCATTTACCGCTGTGGCGTATTTGTATTAGTATGTGATCAATATTTTTGATTCTTTGGTTTATTGGCTTCTATTGTGAAAGTTTTTCTTCAGGGCATGTTTATGTACTTATTGTTTGTCTTATTATGTTTATATACTTGTCCTTACGGTTCACAATTTTATATTTTTTTAGGCAGGAACAGTATACATACTTAAGGCCCGTGCTTTCTAGCACAAGAGAAAATCTGCCGGCAGAACTTAAACAATTATTTCTTAAAAAATTGATTGATTCTATCGACTATATTTTATTTTATTATTGGTATGTAGTATGTTGAGACAAAATTTCTAAACCAACTATTTGACTTAAGGAGCGAAAACAGTATTTACCAATTAACAACGATGATTGGCCGAATGGGGTTGTCCGACTTTGTGATATTAATCTTCGTATTACAAAAAACAGTGACATTAAACCATGCAACATGAGAAATTATTCAGAATATGTAAATGGTTTGCTCGGATACGATGTAGAAGGTAAAAAAAATTTACTGTATAAGGTACTTTCTCCAATAACTAAATTCAAAATTATAATTACTTGCCTAATATATATTGCATTTTTTATTGCCGCAATTATCACAAATATTTATTGTAATTGAATGTATAAAGGCCTTTTATTTGGCATCCTACAACTTACGCCAAGCAAACCACTAGGGGACTTTTAATGACCTTATTTAGTGTGCCCTACACTTTATGCAAATAAATACCAACAAAATTAGGTGATGCGAAATTCTTTATCTAAATCTATTGTATGTGAGCGCATGGCATGGTATGATATAATATTCTTATAAAATATGACAATTCAAATATTTGATTTTAAATTAGCAAAGTTAAAAAATAATTAAAATTATGGGGTGTGTTGAGGTTGGTGATATTGGCGGATTTTGATGTGCTCGACCGCCCACTTATCCTGAATATCGCAAGCTTATTTCTGATTTTATACTTGGAGGTGCAATATTTATTACAGGATGATTTTTCGGATTTTATTCTGAAGCGCTTTCATCATCACACATTTGGATACTTATTGGTAGTGCTCTTTTTTCTATACACGGTTTGTGCTTAATGCCTATGTGTGAACTTTTTCATAAGCAGGGCCGATATACATATTTAAGACCTGTAATCTATAATGCTCGCGAAAAATTACCAACATACCTTAAACAGCTATTTCTTGATAAAAAAATTGATTCATTAGATTATATTTTGTTGTACTACTGGTATGTGGTATGTTGGGACATAAAACCAAAAGTTGTTATTTTTTTAACTGATATTAAAGAAAAAAAACAAATCATTGATGCTGGAATAATTGAACGGCTTCAGGGGGTTGGGTGACTTTCTGATATTGGCCTTTGTATTACAAAAAGTTGTGACATCAAACCGTGTGATATGAAAAACTATGATAAATTCCTACATTCCATGAAGTACCTTGATATGGATGGAAAAAAAATTTGAAAAGATGAAATGTTGCCTGCTTCAGTTTCCAAAATTGCAAAATTCAGAGTTTGAATTACTAATGCAATATTTGTAATATTCCTTGTTGCGCTGATTATTACAAATATTTATTTCAACTGAATGTATAATGGTATTTTTTGATCTTAGATTTAAATATGTATAGAAGCCATTAGCACACAAATCGTCAGTGTTATGATAAGTATTGGATCGCCCATTGATTAATAAGAGAACAAGTCTAGTTTCTAAAGGGCGGGGAAAATATGGGTTCTTTTCTATTTCGTGTGAAAAATAAGAGGAACTACTATAATAATTATGTATGATACTTAAACTTAAGAAAATTTTATTATTGTCAGGACTAGGGTTAATCACTATTGGTGCAATCACTCCAGTTGTTGCTTCATGTGCTAAGAAAATAAATACTGAACCGACACCAGAACCTATATATAATGCAGCGATTGTTCAAAGTCTATTTGAGCAGTTTATTGAAAATTACAGGGTGCTTGGTGTTAGTAATAATTTTGACGAGTATGAGGTTGAAGAAAAAATATCAGAATTTGAATTAGAATATGAAGAATATAAACGTGGGACTGTTGATTTACCTGAATCTGAAATTTATGCCGCTCACGCAAAATGAGTAAAAGATAAAGCTGCTTTATATGATATTGTTTTGGTTGAGTGATCAAATGTAGAAAATAATCGAGATGTAATGCGTGAAAATACTTTAGTTAATGGTAAGTATAGTGATGAAATTATCTATGCCGCAAACCTTCAAGATGATTTTTTCGACCAAGGTGCAGAAGACAATAAAAGTTTCAATGAGTATGTTGATGATATGGTTGAATATGATTCACAAAACAATAGTGCTTCTCTATTTCCACGTTCGCATGGTTATACACTACGTAATGCCTCACCCATTAATAGTAGAATAAATGCTGTTGCTGCTAAGGCAAACCTACTTTCACAAACCATTGACAACTACTTAAAATTAAATGAACAAACAAATATTTTTACATACCTTGCTAGTAATTCAGTAGATGACATTTTCGAAGATGAAGTTATGTCTTACAATAGCATTGGTGTTAAGATCAATCACTCTAAAATTACTTCTCAAATTGTTGGTGATAATGGTAATTATATTGATAGTAGTAATACTGCCTACCGCTTGTTAACTCCAGCAGCAGCTGCAGCATTGTTTGATTATTCTTATTTAGAATTTAATATGGACAACGATGTGCGGTCTTTCAAACCATTTGATGGAACCAAGATTCTTAATAGTACCAGATACAATGTTAGTATCGCCTTGCATGTTCAGTCATTTGATGTTGCAGATTCTAGAAGTAGTACATTACTAACTTACAATAATTATGAAACTCTTGTATCAACATTTGAATATGATGTGGTAGTGACAGATATAGAAAACCACTTTGCTGTATTTAAAGACAATGTTGAAAGATACGAATCAACTGATTCACAACATCAAATGAATTATTATAGTTTAGTAGGTTCAAGAACAGCACAAACTAACATTCCAACAGAGATTTCAGCCGAACATGGTAGTGACTATTTGAGTAATACATTGGGATATGATAGTGCAGTTGTGTCATCAATTGTAAAAGCATTCGGTTTTACATTCTCTAATATTAAAAAGAATGACCGTGATTCTAATGGACGTCTAACTGAGACTTCTAAATTAGATGAAGAGTCAATTAAGCAGTTCTACTACGTTAGCACTACTTCAACATCGAGCGATCAAACACAACCCACAAGTTTTACAGAAAGATATGGCACCAACGGCAATATAGATAGTGTTGTTGGGAAATGACTGACGATAGATGATGCTGATGATGCGATTCGCTTGCAACTTAAATTTGCAAGTTCAACTATTTCTAATTTTGGAATTGAATACAACGCTAATAACAATGTTGATTTTTCTAATTTAAAAATTAGCGAAGCTAATATATTTTTAAATTCTGTCTTAGGTGAAGGCGTTTTACAAATTGGGGTCAAAATTGAAAGCGCTGATGATGAGTCACCAGATAATGCTCCTGGCTCTGCAGCATATGTTACATTAGGTGTATATATTGCATCCACTGAATTAGTTAATAACGAATTGCAATATTCTGTCATTGCGCCAATTGGTGCACATAATAATGTTGATACTACTGTTAGCGAGAACTCTAACATTGGTTCTATTGAACAATATGTTACAGCCCATGCTGATAACTACAATAAATTATTTTTCCCATTATTTTTGAGTGCAACACAGGCTGCAAACAATAAGCTTTGTGCTGATTTATTAGAACCAGATAATTTAGCGAAACATGAAAAGCTTATAAAATTTATTTCAACTAACAATATTGAAAATTTTACTGATAAGTTAGACCAATTGGTGACGCTTAATACTACATATTATGCTGTCAGTATTTCAATGGTCATTTTATATGGTATTAAAGCTATATTTGATGCCATTACTATCGCTTGTTCTTGGTATAATCCATTCGCTCTAGCATCAGCTATTATCCAATTTGCATCTGATATACTTTCAATTGTTTTCCTATCTCTTGGAATTCCTAGAACAGGTGATACAATTGATAAACTAACCACAATGTCAGAAATCTTTCATGCTTATGTTGATGTGTCTAGTGGTGCCGATGGTAATAACTATGGCTATACACCTATTAAATCTAAATATGATGCCTATAATGGACAATTGAAACTTTTCAAAGATGTTACAAAATCTCCAGTGGCTAGAATTAATGCTGCAGCTAATGTTCGTGAATATTATAACGAATTTATGGCCTTATTATGTAAGAATTTGTTCGATTTCATTAATGATTCTATCAAGAAAGCAATCGATATTGATCCTAAGTTTGATGGCGGTTTTACGTGAAGTGTGTTCGGGAATACAACCGCTATAGCCCCACTTGTTATTAATATTTTGCTTCGCATAATTTTATTAATTTTTATAAATGTGTTTACACGTGTTGCTGGTATTGCTCTTACAATGGCTACAAGACTGGTGAACCAAAACTTTTATAGTTATAGTACTTTTGATGGAGTCGGGTTTGCACTTTTAGGAGATGACACTACTAATCACTGAATTTTCAGAGAACTAGCTGCAAGAATGGGAGAGAAATATGCAAATATTGCTGAAGATGTTCCAGCGTTTGCAAAATTTGTTGGCACAGTTAAACCAATGATGAAAATTTCAGGAATTGCTGGCGTCATTCTTGGTATTATCGACATATTGTTCACAGTTGGTTATTCAATAGCTTCTTCGATTATTGCAAGCGACGTGAATGACATGCTGGGAGTTCTAGCTTAATAACTCCTCAACTATTTAACAATACTTAGATTCCAAATTTCCTAGCAATGTCAGAAGCATTATCTTTTGTTTCGTTCTCTAGAAGTGATACATCTGGTTCGGCCATTTCTTTTCTACCATTTGATCTTAACTGCTCATCAAAGGCAATAGCATCTTTGTGTGTTAATGCCACAATATATAATGCCTTACCAAAGCACTCCTTAACAGCTTTTACAAAAACAGGGTTTGTGGCATTTTTATTAAAGTAGTCAGCATCTTGTTTATTAATAAAAGTGACAACAAAACCATTATTGCTTGCATATAGTGTTTGTTTTGATTTTTTTAAAAATGTTAATGGATCATTGTAACTAACATCACTCACCTTGGTTTTTAGTATGTTCATTTTTTCCATAATCTTAGCCCGATTCTCTTTAGAACTATTGTGGGCGATTCGCTCTAAGGTGCTATTTGTAACAACTTGCTTTGTAGGAACGCTGGCACTAATGTTGATTTTTCTAGTGACAAAGTCATTGTTTGGTTGTTTAATATTTGGTGGTGCGCTATCTTTTTGAACAGGGTTAGACACTGAAGTATTAACAAGTGGAATCTCTTCAAATTTAAAAATATCTGAATCATTAACATCTGACTTATCAATTTCAATAAATTTTGTTTTGTTAACAGGAGGAATAATTGGTGTGGGGATATTTGGTATACTTGTAGGAATTTGAACAGTTGGTGCTACAACTACAGTCTTATTACTTTCATTACTTAATAATCTTATTGACTTAAATATTGCTAGTTCATAATATAAGCGTGAGTCAGAACTTGTGCGGATGTTGTGATACTGTTGCTGTCATATTTCAATTAAATCAATCAACTTGCTTTTATCAATATTAATTTTATTGATCAAATCAACTGTGTAATATTTTAATGTTGTAGGTGAATTACTTTGTATATATGCTAGTTTATCAAGTAATATAGTCATGATATCTTCAACAATGGTAATTAAATTAGCTCCATTGTATATGAACTTATCAAGCATAGTGATACTAGCATTTGCATCATAGTTAATAATGGTATTTAAAAATTCAATTTTTTGTTCATCATCTATTAAACCAAATGTCTCTTTAACATCATTAAGTTTGATGTCGTTATTGGTTAGTGAGAAAAGTTGATCTAAAATAGTTAAACAATCACGAGCCGAACCATTAGCTAGACTAACAATTTTTTTAATAGCAGCTTCTTCAATTTTAATATTTTCAGCACTAACCACTCGATTTAACGTAGCTTCTATTTGCTCATTAGTAAATTTTCAAAACTGGAAATATTGACAACGAGAAACTACTGTTGATGGAATTTTATGCATTTCAGTTGTTGCGAAAATAAAAATGGCATATTCAGGAGATTCTTCAATGGTTTTTAAGAAACTATTCCAAGCAGCAACTGACAGCATATGTGCTTCATCAACAATATAGACCTTGTATTTTAGTTGCATTGGTCTAAATTGTACATTGCTGATAATCTTCCTTACATCATCAACACCATTATTACTAGCTGCATCTAGTTCTAATATATCCATATCAGTATTAGCTAATTTACAGTTTTCGCACTCTTGGCAAATATCACCATCAATTGGGTGTAAGCAATTTACAGCTCGAGCAAAGATTTTGGCAATTGATGTTTTTCCAATACCTTTAGGGCCACAAAATATATATGCATGATTTATGCGATTGAGCTTGATGGCATTTTTTAATGTAGTAATGATGTGGTTTTGTCCAATAATATCATTGAAACAACAAGGACGATATTTACGATAAAAAGCTTTATGACTCATGCCTACTTCTCGCGTGGCTCATGACCAATAATACACTCTCTTTTATCCTGAATAAAATTTAAATCATCAATATCAACAATACGACTATCATTACGTTGTAATGCTAGGAAATCAGCATTCTTTTTTACACAATAAATAATTGCCAAACGATGATTAGCATAACCATGTTGAATAATCAATCAGTAGTATCAAGCTTGGTATTTTCGTAAATTTTTATCTCAATGATACTTGTAGTAATGGTGTAATTTTTTTCTTATAACAATTGCTGAAGAATTTTGCAAAGCTCAAAACTTAAAATAGCGATGACTGATTAATAACGCACCTGTAAAAACTATTGTTACAACAACTGCAAAAGGAGCAAAAATTGTCGCATTTAAAACTAGTATCTTTGATCCTGCATAGAATGTATATAAGATTAAAGCAACAATAAATAAGAATAAAACAACGGCAATACCCATTATTGTATAAACAACACGCTTACTAGGCGGTGGAAAAAATATAACATTGGTTGTATCCTTACTTTTTCTATAGTATTGTAACAGTGATGGTTTAACTTTAGACATAAGCTATATACATATTATATAATGGCAACATATATCTATATGACACAACTAACAAAAATTCGATTTTAATTATATAATATAAATATAAGAATGGCAGTTAAGAAGCAAATTAGTAAAATTTTAATTGTGAGTGATTCACATGGTGATTTAAAAAATTATGAAGCTGTTTATAAGCTTGAAAAACCAGATTTTGTTATCCATGCTGGTGATTATAACGACTGAGGAATGGGTAAAACTCCAGATGTCATTATTCCTAAAAGTTATATTAATAAAAATTTTGATAAATCAATCTTAGGAAACCATGGATGTTCAATATTAGCTAAGGATCACCCTGAGTTTATTGAAAAATATAAAAATGATTATGAGATATTTACCATTGCTGATAAAAAAATCTTATTGACTCATTCATATGAACTACTTGATGAAACACACCGAAAAAATTATGGTGAATGATTAGATTTTTTTAATAATATTAAGCCATTACGTGATGAACAAGTAAAAGATGATAAAATTGACATTGTTATATGTGGTCATACTCATCAACCTAAAATATTTAAAATTAAGAATTTAACAATTATTAATCCTGGTAGTATTGCCAAATCACGAGATGCAAATGGTCAATCATACGCCATCGGTACTATAAAAGATAATGATATTCACTTCTCGATAAAATATTATAAGCCAGCTTAGTTATTCTTGCTTTTCTTTAATTAGTTTTTTTATATAGTCAATCTCCTGGATGCGTAGTTTTTCAAATTCAAGTACATAATTTAACTTTGTTAAATCATATAGGTCATATTGACTTAAATCCATTTTTGATTTTAATTGTGCTAGATCTTTTTGATTAATGGCCAGAATTTGCTTTTCTTGCTTATTCTTCTTCATAGTTAGTTACTACTCACTGCATATCATCATCTTCATTACATGAGTCAATAAACTTCTCAAGACGTTGTTTATTCTCATCAGTTAAGTTTTTGATGACATTTTGGGCAATTAGTTTAATTTCACTTTCATATATTTCACAATGGTGTGCAAGCAACACATCTTTAATTTTATAGAAATCACTAGGAACAGATTTGATTTCAAATACATCATCAAATTCTTTAATGTCAACAATCTGATAGTCTAATGTCCATTCCATGATATTATCAACAGTAATATTATTGTTCTTAATAACCAAAATATAACCTAAGTTATCAAAGAATACCTTAACACTATTAGATTTTGCTAATTGACCATGTAATTTCGATAAATACCCATTTAAGTTAGCAATTGTTCTGTTGTTATTGTCAGTTAGTCCACAAACAATAATTTGCACACCTTGGGGACCGTAACACTCAAATTGCACTTGTTGCATCTCAGATTGATCTTTATTACTACCATTAATGTTGCGTTCAATTGAGTCTCTAGACAAATTATTCTGTAAGGCTTTATCAACTGCTGCTTTTAGACGTGGATTGGCTTCTAGATTTGAACCACCAACTCGGACAGCGGCTTTGATTTCTTTAGCTAACTTTTGTCAAGTTTTGGCTTGCAATTGTTGTTTTTTATTAGTTTGACTGGCAACAAGATGTTTACGTGGCATATAGTTAATATTATTATAATACTTAGGTAAGTTTAGATGGAATTGTTAAACACAACTTAGAAATATTAGTATAATATTTCATGGTATACCTACGCCCCTCGTATGAGTTGTTAAGTAGGTTTCTAAATGAATATAGCATTAATGAATCGGCAGAATGCAACAAAATACACAAAATATGACCACTTAAAGATATAACAAATTTATAAAAAAAACAAGTGGTATGTCGAAATATTCAATTGCTATAATTGCATAACGCTACTAGACGCTAAACTCCAAAGACAGACATAACCTACGACAACAAGCGTAATAATAAATATCCATGTTATACATTTACAAAACCGAGAGTTTTTGTAATTGTAAAAAATTATAATAAGACATACTGGAGCACATATAATTAACCAAAACACCATTCAACCCCATGGTACTGGTTTATACAAATGTAACATTATTTCGTTATATTCGGCACTGGTTAGTGTTACATATTTAGCATCACTTTCATTCATATAAATTAGGATTCAACTCCTTCATCCCCATTATTGTTTTCCACTAGTTTATATTTTAAAATTCTACTAAAGCGTGTAATTGAAAATCTATCAGAGACAAGTTTATATTGGTTCGATCGCAGTAATTCTTGTGCCAACAAGATAGAGTTATGGTTGCCCGTTCCACCATGTGCACATCAGCGAATTACTGGTTTCCTTTTTCGTATAGAACCTCTTAGTGTAAAAACGTAACGATTAACCCCAAACATAAAAATTATAAAACAAAAATTGCTATTAAAATAAAGGATGTAAAAATAGCTAACTCTAAAATTGCATAAACTATAGTGAGGACAAAGAATATAATCGTAGCTACAAGGACCAATATAATTAATGCTGCTAACAACAACTCTAGCGTTTGCATACTAATGGCATTTAATATTACAGATGATTGCTGCGCGCTTGTCATATTGTACATTGTAGTAAGCATCGAAATATTATTGTCATACACTAAAGTAGGCTCAGTTTTTGCTGTAAATGTTTGCGTAGCATAATATTGTGTGTCTTTTGCACTTGCGATTGCTGCTTTAACGCTACTGATTAATGCGGGGTTAGTGGCACTATTATAAATGTAGGTAATTTTTTGTCTTAAAACTGTTTGATCGTTAAAATTTGAATTTTTATAGGCTACATCTACATATGTATATGCTTCGTACACACTAGTGAACAATTCATCAATTGCTAACATAAGGTTAGCAATATTGCCAGCTTGCCCATTATTTGTATTACCAACCACCTTAAGCATTGGCGTACATTTGTTATATAGTTTTGAGAATTGTGCAAGGTAACTTTCGATTTTACTGCCAGTATTGCTTGCACTAACGCGAATAGTTATAGAATGGGTATAAGTAATAGTGGTTATTTTTTTTGATGTAACAGTCATATTGAATGTATACGTACCACGATAAATATTGTTTGTTCAGCTTAACATGCCATATTTATCGATACTAATCCATGCAGGTGCGCCAGTAGTTTTTCAGCTACTTGTTTGATACACATCAGTTTCCAAAATAGTTGTACCAGCATCAGCATGTGAATAATACTGTTTTTGACCAGAATTTGATTCTTCGGCGTCGATAGTATAATTAGACCCAACTGTAGTTATGCCAATTGTTGTTGGGTTGGCTCACCCACCGCTACGTTTTGAAACCATAAATCCAATTGGAAATTCAGTATGTATATTAGTGTTTGCTGTAGAAGTTGCACACACAATGAATCGTCAATTAATATATCGTCCAATAAGTGGATCTTTAGCAGGTACTGCAGCATCAGTTCAAGATACTTTTCCGTTTTGATCAATTGATAACCATGATGGAACTATATTGTTTTTATCAGCAGCACTATATTCTGTGTGATAAGGGTTTTGTGCTGTTTCATCAACTGTACCATTTTTTAAACTCCAAGTAATATTTTGATCTGCGTTATAAGGACTAACATCTGTTGTATATGTTAAATCATCATCAATATTTGTATCAGAAGCATCAGTAGATGATTTACTTTTAAGTGCATGAATTATTGTTGGCCCACTAATACTAATAAGTGAAGGAGCAGGTCTGGTTGCTGAAATTGTAAGGTTTACTGTTTTTTTGATCAGAACATCATCATTATTTACTTTGGCTCCGATTGAGAAAGTATATGAACCATTAGTTAAACCCGTTCATTTAATTTGTCCACCTTTAACAACTGTGACACCAGTCGGTGCATCTGTTAAATCTCAATCAATACTTTTTTGCGTGCTAATATTAGTTGTTGCAGAATATATTGATGAGTAACCTGTTTCACTACTTACCCCACGTAAATTTTCATCCCCATCAATTCGTTCAACGTGCGGTTCGGGTGGTGTCACAACATTTATATTAACTGTTTTTTCGCACGTATATTTATTGTCCATAATAGTCATATATGCTACAATTTTGACTGAATAATCACCCACACTAACTTGGTTGGTATATGTTAATTTTCCCGATGTTGCATTAATATTGATTCATGTTGGTAATGTTTGTGGAGTAATAGCAACCAATTGATAAGTAATTTTCGCATTATTAATATTAGTGACGGCAGTGTATATGTAATCAGAGCCACTATACTCAATGTTGGCATAAGCTAAAATTGTCGTTTTTCCAGAAATGGAACTAATAGTCGGAGTAGCTTCTACAGGTTGGCTTGCTGGCGGGTTTTGACCACTACATGATGTGACAGATGCGATTGTTCCCAAGAACATAAAACTTACGAGCGTCGAACAAAATAGTTTCAATTTAAGATTTTTCATTATTATCTAGCCCCTATTCGTGTATAAAAAAAGCTTCCAAGTGAACAACTTTTATGAAAAGTATTAAATATTAATAAATTGTGTGTGTGTGTGTGTGTGTGTGTGTGGATTAAATCAACGTGTCTTAGAATGCTTGTAGCAATTATTCCATTAAAGTTATACATATGGTTATATTATATAATATAAAATTCAAGTTTGAAAAAATATTGCCTGAAAGTTGTTGTCTGGATAGGTTGTCTGGCCCTAATAGAAATAGATGCCTAAAATGCGAGTTAAACTTTTGTCAGTCAAATCTATTTATAGGTTTTCATTAAGTTAGGTTAAAGCGTAACTAGATAGGAGAAACTGTTATTGTCAGAATTAATGTTTGTAACGAATGTGTTCCTTTGCTGACGCATTTTTTTCAGCCAATAAGGCATGCAACTTCATCTTCTGTACGGTCTTTGAATAGATTCATCACAAATTTGCGAAATTTGTGGTTGACTACTCAACATTCTGTTGCATTAGGACAAGACTCAAAATATAACTTTGATAGTCTTAATGAAGCTAGAGAGGTAGTTATTAACACAGCCCCCTGTAGATTAGGCCCTCAAAAGTGGAGAGTAAACAATCTTCCAAAAATTGTCCAGTTTTTGGAAGACTGTTTAAGAAAAAGCAATAATAACTTTATAATATTTATATATAGGAAAGCTATTATTGTATGGAGAATCATAAGGGTGATAATATCGATAAGTTAGTTGAAGAATTAAGCAATAATTTTTC
>JAITWZ010000033.1 GCA_031284985.1 Mycoplasmataceae bacterium | reverse complement strand
CATGTCCCATCAATCAACAATAATATTGCATACACTATAGATAATAAAAGTAAAAGTAACTATTGTAGAAATTGAGTCTAACACGCAAGTATTTCTTTTGATTTAATCTATAGCTTGGGTGGCATTTATAGACCTATACAACGTAGTTGTGTTATTTAATTTCACGTTTTTTTGTTTCACATGGTATAATAATGGTGTATGTTGCTTAAACTTAAAAAAACTCTACTATTGTCCGGATTGGGACTAATCGCTATTGGTGCTATCACTCCAGTTATTGCCTCTTGTAGTAAAAGTTCAAAAAATAATAATGATCCTGAATTTTTATATACTCTTGAAAGTGTAAAAAATTTATTTGATCAATTTAAGGATAATTACCGAAACCTTCCTCGAGCAGAGGGTGTTTCGCAAGAAGATATTGAAGCAGAAATTTTAGGATTTGAGGCACAATTAGCAGAGCAAGAGGCAAAAACAGCTGATTTACCAGACAACAAAAAGTTTGCTTTACGTTCAGAGTGAATTATAGATCTTGCTAAGCAATACGACATTGTTTTGGTTGAATGACAACAAGTTGGTGATATCCGTGATTCTTTATTTGAAGGTATTATGGCTGAAGGTGGTTATGGTGATGAATTTATCGCTGCTACTATTGCTCAACAAGAATTAATAGAGCAAGGTATAGATGGTAACCAAAGTTTTAATGAATATCTTGATACTGCAGCAGAACTTAACTCGAACTTTATTGACTATTCTCCAACTCTTTTCCCTCGTACACATGCATATGCTTTACACGGAGTTTCTTCTCCTGTTAATAGTCATGTGAATGCCGCTGCTGCTAAAGCTAACCTATTGTCACAAATGATTAGTGGTCTTTTAACATTAAATGAACAAACAAATATAATTTCATACTTGACAAATGAGGAAAATTCACCATTTCAAGATGGTGCTATAGAATATAACACAATCGGAGTTCCACTTGATCGTACCCAAGTAAAAACTACTCTAGTTGATAGTGGTGGAAAATATATTGACTCTAAAAATACTGCTTATCGATTATTAACAAAGGATGCTCAAAAAGCACTATTTAATTATTCATACTTAGACCTTGAAGCTGCAGAAGGTGCTCATACAGTTGGACAATTTGATGGTACTAAGATTTTTCCTGATGATCATTATGATGTTGATATTGCTTTACATGTTAAATCACCAGAAAGTAGTGAATTATTTGCAGTTGAAAATTACAATGATTTCTCTGTTGCATTAGAATATGATGTTGTTGTTACTGACACCGCTAATAGTTTCTCACCTTATGAAGATAGTGAACATAGATATGCTGATGCATTACATAACATTCCTTATTTTGGATTAGTTGGTGCAAGAAATGTTACAGTTTCAATGCCTGATGATATGCAAGTTAAACACGCAAATTATTATTTAAAAAATACATTAAAATATGATTTTAGTCATCCTGAGTCAATTGTTAAATCTCTAGGTGTTAGTTTTAGTAATGTTAAAAAGGATTCACGTGGTGCAAACGGTCGACCCACAGATGCATCTAAATTAACTGAAGATGACATTAATCATTTCTATTTTTTAACAACTGAAACAGAGGAAAAAGAAGATATAGTTAGTTTTACATCACAATATGGTACAAATGGTGAAATTAACTCTGTTAAGAACAAATGATTAATACCAAGAGATGCTGATGCTGCTGTTCATTTACAAATTAGTGGATTTGTTAACTCTCCTGTCAGTTATTTTGGTAGTGAGTATGTTGATGCACAAGGATTAGATAAAACTCCCAAATCTCTAACAATTACTGAGGCAAATACCTTTTTGGAGCAGGTTCTTGGAGTTAATACTTTACAATTCGGTGTGCGAGTTGATGATGTTGGTTCAGAAGAAGGTATGGATGTACTTGTTGGTTCATATGTGAAATTAGGTGTATATTTAGGTGAAGTAGTTGAAAATCCATCAGCAGGACAAGATCCATTAACTAATCTTATTTCTGTTGCTGCACATGATAATGTAAATAAACAACTTTCTGAAACAACTCAACTAGATTCATGAGAGTCATTTTATAAAACACAGTCAGTTATTGTTAGCCCAGAATATAAAGCTAATCAGTTCTATCTTCCATTATTTACTAGTGCTCGTCAAGCTAGTAATATGAAATTCTGTGCTGGATTATTAGAAAAAGATAATTTAGCAAAACATGCAAAAATTGTTGAGTTTATTGACTATTCTGTGATTAAAAAATTTGATGGTTATTTAAATGATTTATTGGTAGTAAATGTGACATATGCATCACTTAATATTGCCATGACAGTTGCATATGCCATCAAACTTGTCTATGATGTCTTTATCCTATCAACATGTTGAGCTTTACCACCACTTGCTTTAGCAGCAGCACTCCAAATTGCTTCGGATTTAATTTCAATTGGATTTTTAATATATGATATTATTCAAACGTTTGATCTAATAGACAAGTTAGGTGATGTTATTGACATTTTTGAAAAATATATTAGTAAATCAACGAC
>JAITWZ010000031.1 GCA_031284985.1 Mycoplasmataceae bacterium | reverse complement strand
CAAAAACTATTTTTTATGTAGCGAATTTATAATGTAAGCATTGATGCTTTTGACAAAGGCATCAAATGTAACCTCGTTATTGTTTACAAAAATCTTGCAATTAGATAGTTGTGTTTTTTTAAAACCGAACAATCAAAACGACAATAATCCCATTAAATTAAAATATCTACGAAATGAATAATTAATATGTGCATCACTTAATTTAGTTAGGAGCCTTCTCATAGATTTCAATCCAGGAATTTCTTTGGAATCAGTCGTTCTAATTATCGACACATCTAGTATTTCAAGTTTGTTATTTAACTTTGTATTTCGATGAACATATTTGGGGAATGAATCACAAATAGGTATACAATATTTTTTGTATAATTTGCTATTTATAAAAATACTAACAATCGAAATTATTAAACACAAAGACATGAAAATATAAATGTAGTGAATAAACAACAGAACAGGCGGTTCAGTAAGCAGTGGTGTTAACAAACTATACAATAAACCTTGTAAAAATATAATTATTGTTTGCATAACATTAAATTTTCAATAATTATTATAAAATTCTTTTTTAATATTATATTTAGCAAAATATTTATCATGTAAAACATTGCTAAGAAAGATGCAGATATTCTTTCAATATCCATTATATCGAAATTTAAAAATAGAAAAATTTCAACTTATTATTGTACATGCGATGATCGCAGCGCATGCAAGTATTCAGATAATTAAGGCTATGACAATTTTATCCATATTAAAACAATTAGGCGAAAGATAGTAATTTTCAGATTGCTAGTTAAATTTTTTAAGTTAGGATAAATGGTTTTATAAAAAAAGGACATTGGAAAACAGGTAATTATTTGCGCATTCTACGCATTGTTTTAATTGTGTCAATTATTGCTGCAGGTACCATTAAGGATGCTGCAACACTTCAGAACGCAATGCCAAATGTGAAAAATCAACTCGAATTGTTCATCTCATCCAATCCAATAATCAAACCAATGATTACAGGTATGATAAGAAAAATAAGACCCGCAAGTGCCATATAATCTTTTAACGTATGTTTTTGCATTCCCCTCATACTAAAAATTAAAAGTAAAAACGCCAAAAAGTCATATAGCAATTAAAGAGTGGAGCGCAATGAAAAAGAATGTAGATGAGAGTATCTTATAAATGTTAGCAGATATTTTGTCAATAGATAAAGTTATCTTCATGTGCTTATTATAACATCTATGATTTTAAATCAACTCTAATGGTTGGGATGATTGGATTCGAACCAATGCATATCAGATTCAGAATCTGAGACCTTACCGCTTGGCGACATCCCAATTAATATTATTATAGTGCTTTATTAATTCAGCATCTTAGGTGTTTTATCGCTTATTAGTGAATTAAATTTTCGGATTGAACGACTAATATAATCTAAGAAGTCAATTAAAAATGCTCGAGTTATATAAATTTCATCACCAGTAACAGAATCGTAATACCAAAGAATCTGTCGGTTTGAACTATGAATTTCAATATTTTTATCAGTTGCTGAGACAGTCTGTGAGTAATAAATAGCATTTCTACGGAAAATTATTTCCCCTAATGTGGTCACAACGTCGGCGTATTTACCATCTTTGTTTAATTTAACAAAGGCATCAAGCATGGTGTCAGCGTTGTAATGAAAGAATTCAATTTTATCATCATTACTAACTTTTTTAAGTAATAAAAATGCATTATAAGTACAATAGTTGACAGCATATTGTATAGCTCCAAGCATCTCTAAATATTCAGAGTCATCTGGAAAAAAGATGTTATTGCGATCGTATAGATTGCTCATATTAAATATTATACTTTATTTAATAATATAATATGTAGGAAGATGTTAAGAGTAGCGCTAGTCGGCAAACCAAATGTTGGTAAATCCACTTTATTTAACCGTATATGTTCAAAGCGTAAAGCAATCGTCAGTGAAGTCCCTGGCACAACCCGTGATCGTATTTACACAAAATGTATGTGACTAAATAAATCCTTTACCTTAATTGACACCGGTGGATTGACAAATGAAAAACAACCATTTAAAGATAATATTGAACAACAAGTTAATTTTGCAATTGATGAGGCTCATGTCATTATTTTTTTGGTTTCATACAAGGATGGCATTGATACCAAAGATATTTATGTTTCCAAGATGCTTAAAAAATATAAAAATAAAAAGGTAATTATTGTAGCTAATAAAGCTGAAAAAAATCACCACGAGAAAGATCATATTTTTTATGCATTAGGATATGGGAAACCAATGTATATATCTGCAGAACATGGGATTGGAATTGGTGATTTACTCGATGCGGTTTTTAAAGATAGTCAAGCAGAGTTACTTCAAGACAACATTGATACACATGTTCGGTTCTGTATCATTGGTCGAACAAATGTTGGCAAATCTACCTTGATGAATGGAATTTTAAATAAAGAAAGGGCTGTTGTTAGTCCAATTGAACATACCACTCGCGACAGTATTAATGAAGATTTTTATTACAATAAGGAATTGTTTACAATCATTGATACTGCGGGGATTCGTCGAAAGGGTAGGGTAACTGATGTCATTGAAAAATATGCTGTGATGCGAACCGAACTCGCAATTGAAGAGAGTAATTTAATTTTATTAGTGCTTGATGTCTCTGAACCTTTTAATGAACAAGATGAAGTAATCGGTGGACTTGCCTGAAAAGCTAATATCCCAACAATCATTGTGGTTAATAAATGAGATACAGTTAAGAAAGAAACGATGACAATGAAGACAACTGAAGCTGAAATACGTAAGCGATTTAAATATTTAAGTTATGCACCAATTGTTTTTCTAAGTGCTAAAGATAAAACACGGATTCATGTTTTGTTTGAAACAATTAAAAAAATTCAAGTGCAATTGAAAATGAAAGTCAACACTCAAATGCTTAATAATGTTATTGCTAAAGCACAATTATCAAACCCTTCACCAAAAGTTAAGGGTGGTCGAATTAGTATTGGTTATTGTACGCAAGTTAAAAGTCAAATTCCATGTTTTGTGTTATTTGTTAATAAACCAAGTTATCTACATTTTACATATGCACGTTATATTGAAAATCAAATTCGTACAGCTTTTGGGATTGACAGCGTACCAATTTTGGTCTATTATAAAGATAAAAATGCTCGTATCCGTACTGAACAAGAATAGTTACACCATTAACAATTACAAGAATATTAACACATCAATTATCTTTTAAATGTTTTTATTTATAATAAATAATATATGGATAGAAAATACGAAGAAGATACTAATGATACTGATGATATAGTAGATGAAGAAGAAACGATTAATGACACCTTTGAAGAAGGTAGTAAAGAAGATCCACTTGGTTGATTAGTTGATGCGGCAAACAATAAATACCCTGTGACATTAATTGCTAAAGGTGATTATTCCCGTGACGGTATTGAATGCCTTCACTATTATAGAAAAAAAGGTAGAAAACGATATGCATATACATATTTAGGGAAAGAAGCACAATATTATAGTATCAAGAACATGCTGCTAATTTATTTAATTATACCGATTATCTTTTTTTGTGTCTTCCTGTTTTTTGTGTTTGATGGGTGTGAAAATTATGATAAATATGTGGCATTAAAAGACCACCAATTTGAAGTTTCGTTGGCAATTTTTACAGGATTACGCAATATGTCTGCACCAGTTTCATTTATATTGAAATGAGGCTCTTCCTTGCTCATAGGAGTTGCATATATTTATTTCATTCTTTTCCGTAGTCGCTATCTATATACATACACACCAAACACAAAAAGGCAACGTAACTCATCTACACCAACTAATAGTTCTCATAAGTTTGTCCAAAAGAAAAAGTAATTTAGAATGATATTAGACCAACTTATTTTTATAAAATAGTTGTATAAAATGTTTTTATTTGGAAAATAAAATGAGCATCCAATCTAAAGCAATTAACTATTTCTTTAGTGATTTTATAATTAATCCACAAAACTCCTTATAATCTATAGTGAGCAGGTCGGATCTGTTCTGGCATTGATTTATTTTGATGCCATTTATTTAAATTGAAAGCGAATTTTGTAAAAGTGGTTAGTTTATTTTGGTGCGCATCTATGATTGACTGTGGGGTTCGTCAAGTGACAATAACAAGAATTTATTTTTAGTTCTTATTACTTTTCACCAAGCACATTTAAAGGAATGACATTGATACACCTTCATTTCGTTGATAAGCATAACCATCGCACGTAATGATATTTAGTGATAAAGGTCTTTTGATTTTCTGAAAATGTAGCAGGTAGTTTGCTGAAAATGTAGCAGCACACAAAGTCTATCTATTTTGCTAAATGTTTTTACAATGCTGTTATAAAATTTATTAATAATACTTGCTCATCTTAATAATTTTGTAAGAAAAATCATTAAGTGTGGAGATTTAATTCCGAAAATCATACAAACCTCAAAACTGCTATATAATATGTGTATAGACATAAAGAAATTATGGAAAACGTATTTAGTAAATTTAAGCATTTATCGATTAGTGGGCATCCTCAATTAAAGAAAGGAATTATTTGGGGATGCATTGGGGTTTTAATAGCTTCAATTA